>NZ_JAOCGL010000152.1:0-6766 GCF_029842485.1 Stenotrophomonas sp. GD03777 | reverse complement strand
CAGCCAGCGCCTGGGCGCGGGCATCGGGCGCTGCCAGCAGCATCGCCGCCATCCGTGGATGCGTGCCCAGCGCCAGCACACGCCGGCCCAGTTCGGTGATCGCGCCACTGCTGGACAGGGCGCCGAGCCGCTGCAGCAGTTCGCGCGCCGCGCCCATCGGACCCGCCGGGGGCGGATCGAGGAAGCGCAGATCGCTGCTGCCCCAGGCCGCCAGTTCCAGTGCCAGTCCGGCCAGTTCCACCTGGTCGATCTCGGCGCGGCGCTGCGGTTCCAGCCGCTGCGACTGTGGCCACAGCCGCCAGGCCACGCCTTCGGCGACGCGCCCGGCACGGCCCGCGCGCTGGTCGGCCGATGCCTGCGCGATGGCCACCACGTCCAGCCGGGTGAAGCCACTGTTGGGGTCGTAGCGCGGTTCGCGTGCCTGGCCGCTGTCGATCACCACGCGCACGCCGGGCAACGTCACCGACGACTCGGCGACGTTGGTCGCCAGCACCACGCGCCGGCGGCCATCGCTGGCCACCTGAAGTACGCGCGCCTGTTGTTCCACGGGCAGTTCACCGTGCAGCGCCAGGACCTCGACATCGCCATTGAGCGATTCCTGCAGGCCCGCCTGCACCCGCGCGATCTCGCGCTGGCCGGGCAGGAACACCAGCAGGTCACCGGGGTGCTCGGCCAGGGCCTGCTGCACCGCGCGGCGCACCTGCAGTTCCAGCGCCTCATCGCGGCGCGCCGGGAAGTGGCTGATCGCCACCGGGTAGCTGCGGCCCTCGCTGCTCAGCCGCGGCGCATCGAGAAAACCTGCCAGCCGCTCGCCGTCCAGCGTGGCCGACATCACCACCAGGCGCAGGTCATCGCGCAGCTGCGCCTGCACATCCAGCGCCAGCGCCAGGCCGAGGTCGCCGCTGAGATGGCGCTCGTGGAATTCGTCGAACAGGATCGCACCGACCTCTTCCAGCATCGGGTCGTCCTGCAGCATGCGGGTCAGGATGCCTTCGGTGACGACCTCGATGCGCGTGCGCGCCGAAACCTTGTTTTCGAAGCGGATGCGGTAGCCGACCGTGCCACCGACCTCCTCGCCCAGCTGCCGCGCCATGAACAGCGCGGCGCTGCGGGCGGCGACCCGCCGTGGTTCCAGCAGGATGATCTTGCGGCCCTGCAGCCACGGTGCGTCGAGCAGTGCCAGTGGCACCTGGGTGGTCTTGCCGGCACCGGGCGGGGCCTCCAGCACCAGTCGCTGCTGCGCGGCCAGGTGTTGCTGGATCTGCGGCAGCAGCGGGGAAATCGGGAAGAGCGGGGCGGTCATGTGCAAAGGATAAGGGGGCACGGCGGGCGCAGGTACAATGCGCGGGCACTTTTCCCCCGCGATGACCATGCACCTGATCGATATCGGCGCCAACCTGACCCACGACTCCTTCGACCGCGACCGCGATGCCGTGCTGGACCGCGCGCGCCAGGCCGGCGTGGTGCAGATGGTCATCACCGGTGCCAGCCGCGAGCACTCGCCACTGGCCCTGCAGTTGGCCCAGCAGCACCCCGGCTTCCTGTACGCCACCGCCGGCGTGCACCCGCACCACGCGGTGGAATACACCGAGGAATGCGATGCCGAGATGCGCGCGCTGCACGCGCATCCGGAAGTGGTGGCGGTGGGGGAGTGCGGGCTGGACTACTTCCGTGACTTCTCGCCGCGCCCGGCGCAGCACCGTGCGTTCGAGCGCCAGCTGCAGCTGGCCGCGGACAACGGCAAGCCGCTGTTCCTGCACCAGCGCGACGCGCACGCCGATTTCATGGCACAGATGAAGAACTTCGAAGGCCGCATCGGCCCGGCGGTGGTGCATTGCTTCACCGGCGAACGCGATGAGCTGTTCGATTACCTGGACCAGGACTGGTACATCGGCATCACCGGTTGGCTGTGCGACGAACGCCGTGGCGCGCACCTGCGCGAACTGGTGAAGAACATCCCGGCCAACCGCCTGATGATCGAGACCGACGCGCCGTACCTGCTGCCGCGCACGCTGAAGCCGATGCCGAAGGACCGGCGCAACGAGCCGATGTTCCTGTCGCACATCGTGGAAGAGCTGGCACGTGACCGTGGCGAGGACGTTGCGGTGACCGCGGCCAATGCCACGGCGGCCGCCCGCGCGTTCTTCCGCCTGCCCGACGCGGGTTGATGGTAGTGCCGGCCGCTGGCCGGCAGCACATCTTGATTGCCGGCCAGCGGCCGGCACTACCGGAGCAGGTCGCGCAGGCCCTCACGGTAGCTGGGGAACCTCGGCTCCCAGCCCAATGCTTCACGCGTGCCACGGCTGTCGATGCGCTTGTTGCTCTCGTAGAAGCGCCGCAGCGTCGGGCTCAGTGCCGGGTCATCCCAGGCCACGGCGGGCGGCAGCGCAAACCCGCCCAGCTTCGCGGCGAAGGCCAGCACATCCTGCGGCGGTGCAGGTTCGTCGTCGCTGGGCAGGTAGAGACCCTGCCGGGCCGGGCGCCGCATTGCGGCGATGATGACGGTTGCCAGGTCATCCACGTGCAGTCGGTTGAACACCTGGCCCGGGCGAACCACGTGGCGCGCACGCCCCTGCGCCAACTGCACCAGCGCATTGCGACCCGGCCCGTACAGGCCGGGCAGGCGGAATACCGCCGAGGCGATGCCGCGTTGTCCGGCCAGTGCGCGCCACTGGGCTTCCGCGAGCAGGCGCTGCACGCCAGCCGCTTCAGTGGCGTCGGCCGCGCTGCGCTCGTCGACCCAACCGCCGGCGCGGTCGGCATACACCGAGGTCGACGACAGATAGCCGACCCAGCGCAATGCCGGGCTGGCCTGCAGCGCGGGCAGCAGCAGGCGCAGTGCCGGGTCGCCCTCCGCGTCGGGCGGCACGCTGCACAGCACGGCATCGGCCTGCGCGATCACATCGAGCAGGGCAGGCGACGGTGGCGTGTCGGCGTGCAGCTGATGCCGTGGCAGGCCATCGTCCGGCGCGAACGAGGGATCGCGCACCGTGCCGGCCACGCCTATGCCGTGCGCCTGCAGCTGCGCGGCCAGCACGCGTCCGCTCCAGCCCAGCCCGAGAATCAGTACCCGCGCGGGCAATGGGCTGGCCTGCAAGGCGGGACTCACGCGACCCGCAGTGCCTGGTAGGCCTGCAGGCTGCTGTAGGCAACCTGCAGCAGCAGGGCTTCCTGATCAGCCCTGCGCGCACGCACCAGCATGTCGCCAACAATCTGTTCGGCCTCCACCTGCTGGCCGGCCTCCAGATCACGCAGCATCGAGGCCTTCAACGCCGAGCCGGCCTGGGTCAGCGTGCCGCGCGCAGTGTCCTTCGCTGCCTCCGGAACCGGTTCACCGGCGGCTTCGGCGACGGCCAGGCACTCGTCGTAAAGGCCACGTACGATCGCCTCGCCATCATCGGTGGCGACGATGGTGCCGATATCCGCACGCAGCAGGCAGGTGGCTGCGGCCAGCGCGGTCAGGAAGGTGTACTTGATCCACTGTTCCTGGCCGATGCGCTCGCTGGCCAGGTGATCAAGGTTGGCCTTCGCGCAGACCGTAGCGAAGCCGCGCACGCGCGCGGAGATCGCGCCGCCGTCGCGCTCGCCGAAGGTGAGCTTGGCCGGCTTGCCCAGATGCAGCACCGCGCCATCGGGCGCCTTGGTGGCGCTGATGAAGCACAGGCCGCCGAGCACCGCGTCGCGGCCAAAGCGCAGGTCCAGTGCGTTGTAGTGGTGCAGGCCGTTGAGGATCGGCAGCACGGTGGTGTTCGCGCCGACTGCCGGGGCGATGGCATCGATCGAACTGTCCAGGTCGTAGGCCTTGCAGCTGAGGATGACCAGGTCGAAGGGCTTCTGCGCGACCAGTGCGGGCAGTGCATCAGCCGTGACGTGCTGAACCGGGAAACGCGCATCACCCAGTGGGCTGCGGATGACCAGGCCATCATGGTCCAGCTGCGCGGCGCGCGCGGGGCGCACGAGGAAGGTCACGTCCACGCCGGCCTGGGCCAGGCGGCCACCGAAGTAACCGCCGGTACCGCCGGCGCCGAGGATCAGGATGCGCATTGCACGTTCACCGTTTTCTGGGGGGAATCAGAACTGCGATTGTGCCGGAGATTGCAGGCAAAAAAGAGCCGAGCATAGGCTCGGCTCTACAGACTGCTGCATCCACGCATGGCGTGGATCTGGTGTTGCGGCCAGCGGCCGGCACTACCACGCAGGTCTCAGCTGCGCATACCCACGCCACGGCGCAGCAGCCACAGGGCCAGCGCCGTCAGCACCACCACGAATCCGATCATCAGGCCGTAGGCCACCGGCAGCGGCACATCGCTGCTACCCAGCAGGCCATAGCGGAACGCGTTGACCATGTAGAAGATCGGGTTCGCGTGCGTGGCCGCTTCGGCCCAGCCCGGCAGCAGCTTCACCGAATAGAACACGCCACCCAGGTAGGTCAGCGGGGTCAGGATGAAGGTCGGCACGATCGCCACGTCATCGAACTTCTTCGCATACACCGCATTGATGAATCCGGCCAGCGAGAAGATCGTCGCGCCGAGGATCACCGTGGTCAGCATCACGATCGGATGCGGGATTCGCACCGGGGTGAAGAACATCGCGATGATCAGCACGATCACGCCGACCATCAGGCCGCGCAGCACGGCACCGGCCACGTAGCCCCACAGGATCACCCAGTTCGGCATCGGGCTGACCAGCAGTTCTTCGACGTGGCGGCCGAACTTGGCACCGAAGAACGAGGAACTGATGTTGCCGTAGCTGTTCTGGATCACGCTCATCATCACCAGGCCCGGCACGATGAACTGCATGTAGGTGTAGCCGCCCATGTCACCCACGCGCGACCCGATCAGGTTGCCGAAGATGAGGAAGTACAGGGTCATGGTGATCGCCGGCGGCACCAGGGTCTGGCCCCAGATGCGCATGATGCGGGCGACTTCGCGGCGCACGATGGTCATCAGCGCGATGCGGTTGCGCTGGCCGTCGGTCAGCTCGGTGGTGCTCATGCAGGCTTCTCCATGTTGCCGGTGAGGCGCACGAACAGCTCCTCCAGGCGGTTGCTCTTGGTACGCATCGAACGCACGCGGATGCCGGACTCGTTCAGCGTAGCGAACACGCGGTTGAGGTCCATCGCGCGTGGCATGTCGATGTCCAGCGTGTGCGGGTCCGGCGCGGTCAGCGTCGCGCCCTCGATCACCGGCAGCTGCGCCGGCAGGTCACCGTCGATGTCCAGCAGGAAGCCTTCCACGTCCAGCTTGGCCAGCAGGGTGCGCATCGGCCCCTGCTCGACGATCTGGCCATGGTTGATGATCGCCAGGTGGCGGCACAGGTACTCGGCTTCTTCCAGGTAGTGCGTGGTGAGGATGATCGTGGTGCCGGCAGCGTTGATCTCCTTCAGCACGCGCCACATGTCGCGGCGGATCTCGATGTCCACGCCGGCGGTCGGCTCATCCAGGATCAGCAGGCGCGGGCGGGTCATCATCGCGCGGGCGATCATCAGCCGGCGCTTCATGCCGCCGGACAGCGTGCGGCTCATCACCTGGGCCTTTTCCCACAGGTGCGCGCGCTTCAGCTCTTCCTCGGCGCGCTGCTCGGCTTCCTCGCGCGGCACGCCGTAGAATCCGGCGTAGTTCACCAGGATGTCGAAGGGCTTTTCGAACAGGTTGAAATTGATCTCCTGCGGCACCAGCCCGATCAGGCGCATGGTGGCGCTGCGGTTGCGCACCAGGTCGCTGCCGAACACCTCCACCTGGCCCTCGCTGAGGTTGACCAGGGAGCTGATGATGCCGATCAGGGTCGACTTGCCCGCCCCGTTGGGGCCGAGCAGGGCGAAGAAGTCGCCCGGGGCCACTTCCAGGGAAACGCCCTTCAGGGCCTGGGTGCCGTTGTCATAAGTCTTGCGCAGGTCGCGCACGCGCAGGGCGGGCGCCGTATCGTTCTGGGATGCCAAGCTCGAAGCCTTCGCGCCCATGGGCTGGCGCTGGAGAGGGGCGGGGAGGGGCTATTATAGAAGACCCCGAGGGCTTGCCCCGGCTACACACTGTCCCGAAAAGTCGTGCCTGTTCAATTCCCCCTCAAGCTGGTCGGCTGCCGCATGCTGGCCCCGACCGTCGGCCACTACCAGTTCGTGCGTGACGATGGGCAGCCGCTGGATTTCCAGCCCGGCCAGTTCATCCAGGTCCATTTCAGCTACGCCGACGGCACCGAAACCAAGCGCAGCTACTCGCTGGCGACCATCCACGACCATGCGCTGGGCCCGGGCGAGGCGGTGGACATCGCGGTCAGTTTCGTGCCCGGTGGCGCCGCCACGGCCCTGTTCGAGGCGCTGGAGCAGGGCAGCCAGATCAGTGCGTCCGGCCCCTATGGCCGGTTCTGCCTGAATCCCGGTGACCACAACGCCCGTTACCTGCTGATCGCCACCGGTACCGGCGTTACCCCCTACCGCTCGATGCTGCCGCTGCTGGAGAAGGCCATAGCCGAACGCGGCGTGCAGATCGTGCTGCTGCAGGGCGCGCGCAGTCCGGGCGAGCTGCTGTACAGCGAAGATTTCTACAGCTTCGCCGAAAAGCACGCGAACTTCCGCTATGTTCCGTGCCTGTCGCGCGAACTGCCGACCGAACCGCACCCGGATGTACAGCACGGCTACGTGCAGCAGGCGCTGGCCGGTTTCACGCCGGACCCGGCCACCGACATCGCCTACCTGTGCGGCAACCCGGACATGGTCGATGCCTGCGCCGAGCTGCTGAAGGCGGCCGGCCTGGGCAACCCGCAGATCCGC
>NZ_JAOCGL010000151.1:0-6923 GCF_029842485.1 Stenotrophomonas sp. GD03777 | reverse complement strand
GGATTTCGAACGTTTCGACTGGATCCTGTGTGCCGACGAGGCCAACCTGCGTGATGCCGGGCGCCTGGCGACGGCGGCCCAGCGTGAACGGCTGGCGTTGTATCTGCCCTGGTCCGGCGGGCAGGGGCGGGTAGCCATCCCTGATCCCTACACCGGCGGCAGCGATCATTTCGAACAGGTCTGGTCGCTGGTCGACGATGCTGCAAAACGTGCGGTGGCACGACTGTTGCATGACGCCGACTCCGGCATAATCAGGTCATGAACGTCCAGCCCGTCCCGGACCTGCCCGAATTCGCCACCTGGCTCAATGCCACCCCCTGCACCCTGACCGAACTGCGCGGCCGGCCGGTCGCGCTGCTGTTCGTCAATGCGGCCTCCGCCTGGAGTGCGCAACGCCTGGCCGAGTTCGGCCAATGGCTGTCGCGCCACCCGGGCAAGCTGCAGCCGCTGGTGCTGCAGGTGCCGCGTTTTGATTTCGAACGCGATGCCACGGCCGCACTGAAGCTGCTGCGCCGTCAGGGCCTGACCATGCCCGTGCTGCTCGATGCCGACTGGGATGGCTGGCGCCGCTTCGGCGTCACCGCCTGGCCGACCATGGTGCTGCTGGACGCGCAGGGCCGTGAACAGCAACGGCTGGTCGGGCAGGGCGCGCCCGGTGAACTGGAGCGCGCCTTGAACGCGCTGTGCCAGGGCGCACCTTCGGCGCCGCCGCGTGGCGGCAGCGAACTGCATCCGGAACCGCGCCAGGCCCTGCGCTTCCCGCAGGGGCTGGCGGTCAGCACCGAACGTCTGTACATCGCCGACAGCGGTCATCACCGCATTCTCGAATGCAGCCATGGCGGCCGCATCCTGCGTCAGTTCGGCCTCGGCACCGCCGATTTCATGGATGGCAATCTCGCCGAAGCGGCGTTCCACCGCCCGCAGGCGCTGGTGCTGGAGCGCGATTCGCTGTACGTCGCCGATACCGGCAACCATGCCGTGCGCGGCATCAATCTGCTGACCGGCATCGTCGACACGCTGTGCGGCAACGGGCGACCCGGCGCGCCGGTGGAGGGCCCGGTGGCGCAGGCGCGGCAGGTCTCGCTGGACCATCCGGTTGGCCTGGCCATCGCCGACAACCAGCTGCACATCGCAATGGCCGGCGACAACCGCATCTGGAGCTACCACCTGGGCCAGCGCAGCCTGCAATGGCGCGCCGGCAGTGGTTCCATCGACGAGCGTGATGGCAGTGGCCATCTGGCTGCCTTCGCGCAACCGACCGCGCTGGCCGTGGTGCAGCAGGTGCTGTACGTCGCCGATGCGTTGGGATCCTCGATCCGTGCACTGCAACTGCGTGGTGACCTGGTGCAGACACTGGTCGGGCAGGGGCCGTGGCGCTTCGGCAGTGAAGACGGCCCGCGCGCGCAGGCCAGCCTGCAGTTCCCGCAGGCGATCGCACTGGGCGCGGACGCCCCGCTGCTGTGGATCGCCGACACCGGCAACGGTCGCCTGCGCACGCTGCGCCTGGGCGGCGGTGAACTGACCACCCAGCCGCTGCCGCGCCGCCTGCACGGCCCGGCTGGCCTGGCCGTGGGCGCAGGTGCGGTGTGGATCGCCGAGACCGACGCCCATGCCGTGCTGCGATTCGACCCCGACAGCGGCGTGCTCAGCGAAGTCCCGATCAGCGAATGACCGACGTTCCCGCCCCGGCCTTCAACGGCAAGGCCTTCGCGGCCCAGCTCAGCACCGCCCCCGGCGTGTACCGCATGTACGCGGCCGACGACACCCTGCTGTACGTGGGCAAGGCGCGCGCGCTGCGCAACCGCGTCGGCAGCTATTTCAACGGCAGCCCGAAGAACGCGCGGATCATGTCGATGATCTCGCAGATCACGCGCATGGACGTGACCGTGACGCGCTCGGAAGCCGAGGCGTTGCTGCTGGAGAATCAGCTGATCAAGTCGCTGTCGCCGCGCTACAACGTCTCGCTGCGCGACGACAAGACCTACCCGCATGTGCTGCTGACCCGCGAGGACTGGCCGCGCATCGCCCTGCATCGGGGCCCGCGCGCCATTCCCGGCCGCTATTTCGGGCCGTATCCGGGCGTGACCGCAGTGCGCGAAACGCTGAACCTGATGCACAAGCTGTTCAAGCTGCGCAGTTGCGAGGACAGCGTGTTCCGCAACCGCTCGCGGCCGTGCCTGCAATACCAGATCGGCCGCTGCAGCGCGCCCTGCGTGGAGCTGGTGCCGGCCGCGGACTACGCCGAATCGGTGCGCCGTGCTGCGCTGTTCCTGGAAGGCAAGAGCGACGAGCTGACCCGCGAGCTGGGCGAGCAGATGCAGGCCGCCAGCGAGGCCCTGGAGTTCGAGCAGGCCGCGCGCCTGCGCGACCTGATTTCCTCGCTGCGCAGCATGCAGACGCGCCAGTACGTGGACGGCCGCGCCGCCGACCTGGACGTGCTGGCGGTGGCCATGCAGGGTTCGCAGGCCTGCGTGCTGCTGCTGGCTTTCCGCGATGGCCGTAACCTCGGCACCCGCCCGTTCTTCCCGCGCACCAACGGCGAGGAGAGTCCGGAGGAAGTGCTGGCCGCGTTCGTCTCGCAGTACTACATCGAATTCGAGCCGCCGCGCGAGATCCTGCTGGATCGCGAGATTCCCGATGCCGACCTGCTGGTTGCGGCGCTGTCGGCCTCGGCCGAGCGCAAGGTGCAGCTGAAGTGGAACGTGCGCGGCGAGCGCGCCGGCTATGTGGAGCTGGCCAGCCGCAACGCGCAGCTGACCCTGGCCACTGAACTCAACAGCCGCAATGCGCAGCATGCGCGCAGCGATGCACTGCGCGAGATGCTGGGCCTGGCCGAGCCGGTCAAGCGGGTCGAGTGCTTCGATATCAGCCATACGCTGGGCGAGGCCACTGTGGCCTCGTGCGTGGTGTTCGACGCCGCCGGTCCGGTGCGCGCGCAGTACCGCCGTTTCAACATCAGCGGCATCGAGCCGGGCGACGACTATGCCGCCATGCGCCAGGCCATCGACCGCCGTTTCCGCCGCGCGGTGGAAGAGCAGGGCGTGCTGCCGGATGTGCTGCTGATCGACGGCGGCGCCGGCCAGCTGGCACAGGCCCAGGCCGCGCTGGCCGACCTGGGCGTGGAAGGCGTGCTGCTGGTGGGTGTGGCCAAGGGCGTGGAGCGCCGCGCCGGCCATGAAGCGCTGGTGATGCCCGACGGTCGCGAGCTGCGCCCCGGCGCGGCCAACCCGGCGCTGCAGTTCATCCAGCAGGTGCGCGACGAGGCGCACCGCTTTGCCATCACCGGCCACAGGGGGCGCCGCCAGAAGGCGCGGATGACCAGCAAGCTGGAGGATATCCCCGGCATCGGGCCGCGCCGCCGCGCCAGCCTGCTCAAGCATTTCGGCGGTCTTGTGGGCCTGAAAGCCGCTGGCGAAGCGGAAATCGCCAAGGTGGAAGGCATCAATGACGCCCTCGCGGCACGTATCTACGCTAACCTGCACGGGTTGGCCACGCCTGATGCGGCCGAGTAGAGAGAGAAGCACGCAAGCATGAAGTTGACCCTGCCCACCTGGCTGACGTTGTTGCGGATCGTAATGATCCCGGTGCTGGTGCTGGTGTTCTACCTGCCCTACACCTGGACCAACTTCGCTTCGGCGGCGATCTTCGGCCTGGCCGCGATCACCGACTGGCTCGACGGCTGGATCGCACGCCGTTACCAGCTGGAGTCGGCCTTCGGCGCGTTCCTCGACCCGGTCGCGGACAAGCTGATGGTGGCAGTAGCGCTGTTCCTGATCGTGCAGGGCCATCCGACGCCGTGGATGGCATTCTGGGCGGCGGTGATCGTCGGCCGCGAGATCGCGGTATCGGCGCTGCGAGAGTGGATGGCCGAGCTGGGCCAGCGCGCCAAGGTGCGCGTGGCGATGATCGGCAAGATCAAGACCACCGCGCAGATGGTCGCGCTGCTGTGCCTGCTGTATTCGGTGGCGCCAAACGTACCGGTGGAAGACATCTGGATGGGCTGGCCGGTGTTCCACATCGGCGACTGGACCCTGGCGATTGCCGCGGTGCTGACCCTGTGGTCGGGCCTGCAGTACCTGCACGCCGCTTGGCCGAGCCTGCGCGATGACGAGCGCGCCGCGCGCGAGCGTGCACGGCAGAAGAAGCTGGGCAACTGAGCCCCGGGGTCGGATCCCTTTCCGCAGGAAAGGGCTCTGACCCCACGGTTGCTGCCATCCACGCATGGCGTGGATCTACTGGAAATGCTGCATCCAGGGAGGGCGGATCAATCGGTTTGCGGAGATGCCGTGGTAGATCCACGCCATGCGTGGATACGCGGTGCAAGGCGACTCGCAGGCCCCGAAAAAACCGCTTGACGCCATTCCCAGAATAGGTAGAATTTCGCCTCCCAAGCGGGAATAGCTCAGTTGGTAGAGCGCAACCTTGCCAAGGTTGAGGTCGCGAGTTCGAGTCTCGTTTCCCGCTCCAGATTCAAGAAGAACGCTCCCGACAGGGGGCGTTTTTCGTTTGCCTGGCGCCTGCTTCATCCCCACTTCACCGCCACTCCTTCGCCTCGCCACGCGCCAGTTCGAAGCTGCATCTGTGTTCCTCCAGAACGATGCAGCCATGCCCCAAACTCCTTCCGCCTACGACCATGATGTGGTCATCGTCGGCGCCAGTTTCGCCGGTGCCGCCTGCGCATTGGCCGCTGCCCAGTACGGGCTGCGCGTCTGCGTGGTGGAACGCAAGGCCGACCCCGGCGGGCGGCTGCACACCACCGGCATCGTGGTGAAGGAAGCGATGGAGCAGACCTGGCTGGGGCGCATGCCCGAACATCTGGTGCAACGGGTCGCCAACGTGCGCCTCTATGCGCCGAACCTGCGCAGCGTATTGCTGGCCGCACCGGGTTACTACTTCCTCACCACCGATACGCAGAACCTGATGCGCTGGCTGGCCAGCGAACTGCATGCGAACGGTGTCGACCTGCGCCTGCAGCAGTCCTTCACCGACGCCCATCGCCGCGGTGACGGCTGGCAGGTGGAAGGGGCAGGGAGCTGCGCCTATCTGGTTGGCGCCGATGGCGCGCGCTCACGCGTGGCCCGGCGCACCGGCCTCGGCCAGGTACGTGACAACCTCTACGGCGTAGAACGTGAGTTCGCCGGTCAGCAGGTGGCGCAGGGCGATGCGCTGCATTGCTTCGTCAGCAAGCGCTACGCCCCGGGCTACATCGGCTGGGTCGCCCAGAATCCGAGCGGTCTGCAGGTCGGGTTGGCGCTGCGTCACGATCCGCAACGGGTGCGGCCGCCGGACATTGAGGGTTTCCTCGACCACGTGCGCGGTGTGGTCAACATTCCGCCTTCGGCGCGCCCCTCGGCCACCCGCGCCGGCCTGGTGCCCTGCGGCCGACCGGATGGTCCGATCACTGGCCACCGGCTGATCCTGACCGGCGACGCGGCGGGCATCGTCTCGCCGCTCTCCGCCGGAGGTATCCACTCCTCGTGGCGGCATGGCTGGGCGGTCGGCGAGGCGATTGCCCGCCATCTGCGTGGGCAAGGGCCGGAAGCGGAACGGGTGGCGCAGCAGGTGGCGCCGGCGTTCCATGGAAAGCGCCTGCTGCGCTGGGCGATGGATCATCTGCAGGTGGACTGGCCGTTCAACGCGCTGCTGCATACGTCCGCCACGAGGCGCATCGCCGAGCAGATCTATTTCCATCGTCGTGGCGTACGCGCGTGAAGGGTGCCGGCAGGCGTGCCTGGGCGCCGTCCCTCGCTTCCCGTGAAAATTCCTGTTGACGCCGTGCAGCAATATCGACACAATAGCGCTCCTTCGACGCAGGTCGAACGAAATCTGCGGGAATAGCTCAGTTGGTAGAGCGCAACCTTGCCAAGGTTGAGGTCGCGAGTTCGAGTCTCGTTTCCCGCTCCAGATTCATGAAGAACGCTCCCGAAAGGGGGCGTTTTTCATTTGTCATGATGTTTGCGGCAGGGGCCGCTACAGTCGCGCCACAGCATCTTCATAGCGGGCGTGATATCACTCGCCCGGCGTGACGAATCCGAGGTCAGTGTCGCAATCGGAATGGCGGGACGCATCGGTCGTGGGGACGACCGCAGGCGAGGGAAGCGGAGAGCGCGTCAACAAGACGCAATGGCCTGGATGTTGCACCAGCGTTCCGCGCGTCGCATGCACTGAAAGGCTGGCGAAAGGCCAACACCATCGTTGCCTGAACCGCACGCGTGTTGTGACCGTTTTCGGACCAATTCTCCATGTTCGCTCCACAATCGCACGGTAGCCTTCATGCTCCTTCTACACGTTGGCGGGCTGGTGGTCAGGCGTATCACTCCAGTGGCAGTGCCCAGGACCGGGCGCGGACTCTCCCTGCAAGCATTGCTGCGCCCGGGCGCACTGCTGACCAGCCTGGCGCTGGCAGGTTGCATGTCGGTGCCGGCTCCGGACCTGCCTGATCGCACCCCCAGCACCTGGACCCAGGTGCCGCAGGGCCAGGGCGTGGCGGTGGAGGCCAGGCAGTGGTGGAAGGTGCTGGCCGACCCGGCGCTGGACGGCCTGGTCGATCAAGCCATCGCCGGCAACCTTGATCTGCAGCAGGCCACGTTGCGCCTGCAGGCAGTGCGGATCGTCGCCGGCACCTCGGATTCGCGCTTCCTGCCGGAGATCTCGGCCAGCGCCAAGCAGGTACAGGACGCCGCCGCGGTCGACACCTATTTCCATGCGGGCATCGAAGCGATCTGGGACCTGGGCCTGTTCGGCGCCGCCGAGAGTGCCCATCTCAGCGCGCAGGCCTCGGCCGGTAATGCCGAGGCGTTGCGCAATGCCGCACAAGTGGCGGTGATTGCCGACGTGGTGCGCAGCTATCTGGACCTGACCGTAGCGCAGGCCCAGCAGGATCTGCTGGTCAGACAGCAGGCCGTGGATGATCGCGGCGAACA
>NZ_JAOCGL010000150.1:0-7032 GCF_029842485.1 Stenotrophomonas sp. GD03777 | reverse complement strand
GCGCGAGGGACGACGGCCGAACCACCAGCCGGCCAGCAGTTGCAACGGCAGCGACGCCAGCAGTGAAATGACGAACCAGAACGGGAAATCCGCACCCGCCGTCCACATGGCGTAGCCACAGCCCAGCGCGACCAGCGACCAGATCGAGAAGCCGTGCGATCGCGGCCAGCAGGGCGCGTAATAGGTGGCAAAGGAAACCCCGGCGATGCCACCGAGCACGCTGAAGGTGAGATCCCAGCCCAGCTGCACGCTGTTGTTGTCCGGCGACAGGCCCAGCAACGGTGGCAGCCAGCTGGCGACGCTGCTGACCAGCGCAAGCGACAGCACACCGCCGATCAGGGCAACGAGGGACAGGAACAGGGTCTTGAGCACGCCAGGCATGCGCGCATTGTACGGCTGCGGCGGAGAACCCGGCATGCCGGCCAGCGGCCGGCACTACCGAAATGTGTGTGGATCCGATCCGATGAATCGGCATGGCCGCCGCGTCCGTGGGAGAGGGGGACGGAGCGACGGCGGCCATGCACAGGCGGTCAGGCGGCGAAGTCGAGCACCACGCGGCCTTCGATGGTGCCCGCATGCATGCGCGCGAACACGTCGTTGATGTTTTCCAGGCGGTCGGTGCTGACCGTGGCCGCGACCTTGCCCTCGGCGGCGAACTGCAGCGATTCCTGCAGGTCCAGGCGGGTACCGACGATCGAGCCGCGCACGGTAATGCCGTTGAGCACCATGCCGAAGATGTCCAGCGGGAAGTTGCCGGGCGGCAGGCCATTGAGCGAGACAGTGCCGCCACGGCGCACCATGCCCAGTGCCTGCTCGAACGCCTTCGGCGATACCGCGGTGACCAGCGCACCGTGGGCGCCGCCGATTTCCTTCCTGAGGAACGCGGCCGGGTCGGTGGTGCGCGCGTTGACGGTGACCTGCGCGCCCAGCTGGCGGGCCAGTGCCAGCTTGGCGTCGTCCACGTCCACTGCGGCCACGTTCAGGCCCATCGCACGGGCATACTGCACGGCCATGTGGCCCAAGCCACCGATGCCGGAAATCGCCACCCAGTCACCGGGCTTGGTGTCGGTGACCTTCAGGCCCTTGTAGACGGTCACGCCGGCGCACAGCACCGGCGCGATCTCGACGAAGCCCACCTCCTTCGGAAGCAGGCCGACATAGTTGGCATCGGCCAGTGCGTACTCGGCGAAGCCGCCGTTGACCGAGTAGCCGGTGTTGCGCTGCGTCTCGCACAGTGTTTCCCAGCCACCCAGGCAGTGTTCGCAATGACCACACGCCGAGTACAACCAGGGGATGCCGACCCTGTCGCCTTCCTTGACGTGCCCTACCCCGCCTCCCACGGCCACGACGTGCCCCACGCCCTCGTGGCCGGGGATGAACGGCGGGTTCGGTTTCACCGGCCAGTCGCCCTCGGCGGCGTGCAGGTCGGTGTGGCAGACGCCACAAGCCTCGATCTTGACCAGTACCTCGCCCGCCCCCGGGCGCGGTACCGAGACTTCCTCGATCACCAGTGGCTTGCCGAACTCACGCACGACAGCGGCCTTCATGGTGGAATTCATGTTCGGATCTCCGTAGTGCGCTTGCCCACAGAATGACGCCGGCGCGAGGCCGGCGCTTTGATCACGATCAAACCTTTGAAGATCCGCGAAGCAGGTTCAGCTGGCCAGCACCGAGGCCTCGCGGGCCAGGCGCTCGATGGCGTCCCAGTCGCGGGTCTGCAGCAGCGCCGGGGTGGTCAGCCACGAACCGCCCACGCACAGCACGTTGGGCAGGTGCAGGAACTGCGGCGCGGTCTGCGCGCTGATGCCGCCGGTCGGGCAGAAGCGCACATCGGCGAACGGGCCGTGCCAGGCGGCCAGCAGCGCGGCGCCGCCGGCCTGCACGGCCGGGAAGAACTTGAAGGTGTCCGCGCCGTGCTCCAGGCCCTGGATCAGGTCCGAAGCGGTGGCAGCACCGGGCAGGTACGGCAGATCGGCATCACGCGCGGCCGCATACAGTGCCGGCGTGGCACCGGGGGAAACGGCAAAACGCGCACCGGCCTGCTTCGCCGCCTGCATCTGCGCGGCGTTGAGTACGGTGCCGGCACCGATCACCGCGTCCGGCACGGCCTCGACCATGGCCTTGATCGCATCCAGCGCCTGCGGCGTGCGCAGGGTCACCTCGATCACCGGCAGCCCACCACGGAACAGTGCCTGGGCTACTTCGACCGCTTCATTCACATCTTCGGGGGTGTACACCGGGATCACCGGTGCCAGCTTCAACAGCGCGCGCAGGCGCGGATCAGCGCTGGACATCGTCTTGCTCCTTGCCCGCCAGGGCATCGCGGATGCTGCCGGTGCCGGCAGCGCAGCGGCGCATGATGCCATGCGGACCGCGATGGTGCCCTGCTCCGCACCGCGCCGGATTCAGGCCGGGTCGGCCTGCAGCGCCTGGATGCGGCGCTGGTACCAGTCGCCACCGAGCGGATCGAACACCGCCGAGCGCTCCATCTGCGCCTCGTACACGTGTACCGAGATCGCCAGTGCCTCATCGCTGGCATTGCGCAGGGTGTGGTACTCATGCGGGGGGATCAGGCTGCCGGCACTGCCGCAGCCCCCGCGCAGCGCGGCGTGGCGGCGGAAGCGCCAGCGCTCGCCGGCGCACTCCAGCAGCTCGTAACGGGTGATCTCCAGCTCGCCCAACCACACGCCCTCCACACACCACATGGCATCGTGGTCGTGCAGCGGCGTGCCCTGCCCTGGGCCCCAGCTCATGGCAATCACGCTGTAGCCGTGTTCGCGGCTGTGGTACAGCGGACGTCGCGCGTAATGATCACTGACCGGCCGATGCACGCATTCGGGCAACTCGATGCGGTTGTCGGTTATGGCTTCCTGCAGCGCCAGCTGCAGGTCGGCCGTGATGCGCTCGGGATCACCGGAGCTCATCGCCGCGTCGACTGCGGCGATCAACCGGTCGCGGCCGCGGAACGGCGGAAACGGAGAAGTCTGCAGGTCCATGCCTCGAATGTAGCGGAGCATGGTTAAGGGAATGTTGGCGTTCGCGCGCGTCGCGTCCACATCCAGGGTGAATACGCGCGGAAGAACGGTTCAGATGCAGAAGCAGTAGAGCGATCACAATGGAACCTTGCGCAGCAGAACCTGTCGAACACGACACGATTCAGATCCGCTGCGACATTCCGCAACTTCGCGCCCGACGGGCGCAAGGCTAGAATTCTCCGACTTACCTGGTTCTATACATGTCAGTGCGAACTATTAGCGATGCCGCGTTGCCGGCATCGAAGGGCAAGGCTGCCACGATCAACGACATCGCACGACTGTCGGGAGTTTCCAAGAAAACGGTTTCAAGAATCATCAACAACTCGCCGCTGGTGCGCAAGGACACCCGCGACAAGGTCGAGGCGTTGATGCGCGAGGTCGGTTACGTGCCCGATCCTCTCGCGCGCGGGCTGGCATTCCGCCGCTCCTTCCTGATCGGCCTGGTGTATGACGATCCGGGTGCCCAATGCATCGTCGACCTGCAGCACGGCGCGCTGGACGCGCTGCGCGGCACTGGCTATGAGCTGGTGGTGCACCCCTGCGACAGCCAGGATCCGGAATGCCCGCAGGGCGTGCGCCGTTTCGTGCAGCAGCAGAAGCTGCACGGCGTGATCCTGGGGCCGCGTGCGTCCGAATCGGCTGCGCTGGCGCA
Source organism: Stenotrophomonas sp. GD03777 (assembly GCF_029842485.1). Taxonomy (NCBI): domain Bacteria; kingdom Pseudomonadati; phylum Pseudomonadota; class Gammaproteobacteria; order Lysobacterales; family Lysobacteraceae; genus Stenotrophomonas; species Stenotrophomonas sp. GD03777. The sequence goes on along the minus strand of NZ_JAOCGL010000150.1, from coordinate 3,345 downwards.
GATGCTCGATGACATCGACTGCCGCTACGTGCGCATCAACGCGCATGCCTCGGAGGATGAGAACCATGCCGTGGTCACCCATGACCGCGATGGTGCTGCCGCTGCGGCGGGCTACCTGCTTTCGCTTGGCCACCGCGACATCGCGGTGATCACCGGACCGGGTGACCGGCGTGCCGCGCGCGAACGGACGCATGGTTTCCTTGATCGGCTGGCGCAGGTCGGCCTGACCCTGCCCGGCGAGCGCGTGCTGGAAGCGGGCGACACCTTCGAGTCCGGCGTGCATGCCGCCGAACGGCTGCTGATGGGCGAGCAACGCCCCAGTGCGATTTTCGCCGGCAACGACGAAATCGCCGCAGGTGTGTACCAGGTGGCATTGCGTGCAGGCATCGCGGTGCCGCAGCAGTTGTCGATCGTCAGCTACGACGACAGCCCGTTGGCATCGCGGCTGTGGCCGCCGCTGACGTCGGTGCGGCGCCACGTTTCCGACATCGGCCGCACCGCCGCCGCCATGCTGGTCCAGGCCGACGTGCCCGACGCACCGACCGCGGCCAGCGTGCATCCGCAGTTGATGGTGCGCGGTTCCTGCCGGGCCGTGGATGGCTGAGTGTCCTGCCCTCGCCTGCGCCGCTGCAGTGGCGCAGGCAGGCAACAACGAAAGCGGCGCACCCATGTGCGCCGTTTTCAGTGCAAAGCCGTGCGCGTTGTGTGCTTACACGTCGCCGCCGTCGGCCCAGCCTTCGCCGGTGCCCTTCTGGAACACGCGGTCGTCGCCCTGCACTTCACCGGCCGGCAGATGCGCCTGGTTGGCCAGGGCCGCGTAGATCGGGGTGAAGTCCGGCGAGGTCGCCTGCATGAGCTGTTCGAAGCTGTCGATGACGAAGTAGGTCTTCTGGAAGGTGTCGATGCGGTACTTCGTGCGCATGATCCGCTGCAGGTCGAAGCCGATGCGGTTGGGCGCGGCCGATTCCAGCGAGTACAGCGACTCGCCCTTCGACGACACAATGCCGGCACCGTAGATGCGCAGGCCCTCGGGCGTGTCGATCAGGCCGAACTCCACGGTGTACCAGTACAGGCGGGTCAGGTTCTGCAGCGCATCCGGACCGATCGCATGCGCTTTGACGCCACCGCGGCCGTACGCCTCCATGTAGTCGGCGAACACCGGGTTCATCAGCAGCGGTACGTGGCCGAACAGATCGTGGAACAGGTCCGGCTCGGCGATGTAGTCGATCTGGTCCGGGCGACGGATCCACCAGGTCACCGGGAAACGGCGGTTGGCCAGATGGTCGAAGAAATCCAGTTCCGGCAACAGGCCTTCAACCCCGACCAGGGTCCAGCCGGTGGCCGCGCCCAGCACTTCGTTGAGCTGGTCGAAGCGCGGAATCATGTGTGCGCTCATGCCCATCTCGTCCTGCGCATCCAGAAACTCCTGGCAGGCACGGCCGACCAGCAGCTCGCGCTGGCGCTGGTAAAGCGTGCTCCAGGTCGCGTGGTCGTCGGCGCTGTAAGTGTCCCATGGCTGCTCGACGAGCGCGGTGGTATACACCGGCACGTAGCCCTTGTCGGTCTGCTGGTGTTCGACGCGGCGGGGCTGGGCGAGGTCCATGCGGCACTCCTGGATGGGATACCCATGATGCTAGGGCAGGGGACGCGCAACAGGGTTGCAAAAGTTGCGCCGATTGGCCTTGTTGGCGCAATATCCTTGCGTACTCACCATGTTGCGGGGCAACAATGGCCGGAGAAGTCCAGTTCGATCGCACGGATATACGCCTGCTGGCCGAAATCCAGCGGGATGGGCGCGCCACCAACGCCGAACTGGCGGCGCGGGTGAATCTCTCTCCTTCGGCCTGCCTGCGGCGGTTGCAGCGGCTGGAAAGCGAGGGCGTGATCGTCGGCTATGGCGCGCGGCTGGAGCCACGGCAGCTGCGGCTGGGCCTGCAGGCCTTCGTGCGCGTGCAGCTGGAAAAGCACGACCAGGCCGCCATCGGCCACTTCGTGGACAGCGTGCAGGCGTGGGACGAGGTGGTGGCCTGCCACGCACTGACGGGTGACATGGACTACCTGCTGCACGTCTACGTGCGCGACCTGGAGCACTTCTCGCGCTTCCTGCTGGACCGGCTGCTCAATGCCGGTGGCGTGGCCGATGCCAATTCCAGCTTCGTGCTGCGCACGGTGAAGGGCTTCCAGGCGTTGCCGCTGTCGCAGCTGGAGTCCTGAGCAACCACCGAGCGGGCCCGGTGGCCTGACTTCAATGGATCAGCACTTGTCCTTGCGGCCCATCAGCTTGCCCAGGCGCGAGGCTTCCTCGCACTTCGGCGCGGCCACCGGTGCCGGTGCGGCTGCTGCGGCGCGCGCGCGCTGCAGCTGCTGGATCCTGGCGCGGATCTGCGGCATCGCTGCCATCGCAGCCTTTTCGCCTTCCAGGATCGCGGTGCCACGCTGGCTGAAATCGGCGGCACCGATGTCCAGTACCTTCGGGCGGATGACGATGTCGGCGCGCGCCAGTTCCTGCTCGCCCAGGCGCTGGCCCATGATCGAGATGGACTGGTTGACGATGCCCAGCATGTCGGTCGGCGCCTTGCCGCTGGCCTTGCTGGAGATGTCCACGGCGATCACGAAGTCGGCGCCGAGCTGGCGTGCGGCATCCACCGGCACCGGGCTGACCACGCCACCATCGATGTAGTTGCGGCCGCCGATCTTCACCGGCTCGAACACACCGGGAATGCTGCTCGACGCGCGCACTGCCTGGCCGACGTTGCCGCGCACGAAGATTGCGCGCTCGCCGGTTTCGAGCTGGGTGGCGACGGCGGCGAACGGCTTCTTCAGGCGCTCGGCGGGACGGTTGGCGACCTGCTCGTTGACGTAGTCCTGCAGCTTCTGGCCCTGCACCAGGCCACCGGAGAACAGGCGCACATCGCGGATGCTGGCTTCGTCCAGCGCGACGGCCTTGCTCTGCATCTGGAAGGCATCCATGCCGCTGGCATACAGGGCGCCGACCACGCTGCCGGCGCTGGTGCCGGCGACCACGGCCGGCTCGAAGCCGTTGGCCTCCAGCATCTTGATCACGCCGATATGGGCAAAGCCTTTGGCCGCGCCGCCGCCCAGGGCGATGCCGATCTTCACCGGCTTGGCCTGCGGGACCACGGTCGGCGCAGGCGGCGGCGTGGGGCGGACCGGATCGCCACCGCAGCCGGCCAGCAGGCCGATCAGGGCGACGGACAGCAGCATGCGGGGGCGGAACAGGCTCATCGGCAGTGCGCGCGCGGCGCCGGATTCAGGAAAGGGCGCCAGCATACCGAAGCCGCGGCGGGGCGGGCAGGGTGGGAAATATCGCCCATTCATAAAGGT
>NZ_JAOCGL010000015.1:0-53683 GCF_029842485.1 Stenotrophomonas sp. GD03777 | reverse complement strand
GCCTGGCACCGTCGCCGGTCAAGCTCGAGGCCGTGGCCCGTGGCATTCCGGTCTACCAGCCTGAATCACTGAAGGACGAGGCTGCACAGCAGCAGCTGCGCGACCTGCAGCCGGACCTGATGGTGGTGGTGGCCTACGGCCTGATCCTGCCCAAGGCGGTACTGGCGATCCCGACCCACGGCTGCTGGAACGTGCATGCCTCACTGCTGCCACGCTGGCGCGGGGCGGCGCCGATCCAGCGCGCGATCCAGGCCGGTGACGCAAAGACCGGTGTGTGCCTGATGCAGATGGAAGCGGGCCTGGATACCGGCCCGGTGCTGCTGCACCAGGAACTGCCGATCGCTGCCACCGATACCGGTGGCCAGCTGCATGACAAGCTGGCCGAGCTGGGTGCACAGGTCCTGTCCGACGGCCTGGGCCTGCTGCGGGCCGGCATCAAGCCGATCGCGCGGCCGCAGCCGGAGCAGGGCGTGACCTATGCGCACAAGCTGGACAAGGCCGAAGCCCGTCTGGACTGGGCGCAGGGCGCCGATGTGCTGGCGCGTACCGTGCGTGCCTTCAATCCGTGGCCGATCGCCGAAGCGACGCTGGCTGGCGAACGCGTGCGCATCCATGGCGCGGTGGCGCTGGAGGAGGCCCACGGCCAAGCGCCGGGCACGGTGCTGGCGGCCAGCCGCGATGGCATCGACATCGCCTGCGGCCAGGGCGCACTGCGCTTGCGTACGCTGCAGCGCGAAGGCGGCAAGGCGATCACCGCCGCCGACTACCTCAACGCCCGCCGTGATCTGCGCGTGGGAGCATAAGCGGTGTCGAAGCAGAACGATTTCTCCGTGGCCAAGGCGGCGCCGGGCGCGGCCACCCGCATGCTGGCCGCACGTGTGCTGGCACAGGTGTTCACCCGTGGCCGTTCATTGAAGGCCGAACTGGCCTGGGCGCTGCCGAAGCTGGCCGACAGCCGCGATCGTGCCTTGCTGGAAGCGCTGTGCTTTGCGGTGCTGCGTCGCCGCAGTACCTATGACGCTGCCTTGCAGTCGTGGATGCAGAAGCCGCTGTCGGCGCGCGACGCCGATCTGCGCACCCTGTTGATGGTGGGCTTCGCCCAGCTGGACGTTCTGGAACTGCCGGCGCATGCGGCGCTGTCGGCCACGGTCGATGCCGCGCGTGCGCTGGGCCGTGAGCGCCAGGCCGGCCTGGTCAATGCGATCCTGCGCCGCGCGCAGCGCGAAGGTTTCCCGGAGCAGCCGGCGCGCGATGCCTTCCCGGAATGGCTGGCCGATGCGGTGGAACGCGATTGGCCGGCACAGGCCGACGCGATCTTCAGCGCCAGCCTGCAACCGGCACCGTTGTGGCTGCGTGCCAACCGCCAGCACGGCGGCCGTGACAAGGCACTGGCGGCACTGGCCGAGGCGGGCATTGCCGCCGAACCCAGCGCGCTCTGCGCCGATGCACTGCGCCTGGCGGCCCCCGTTGCGGTGAACCAGCTGCCGGGTTTTGCCGACGGTGCACTGTCGGTACAGGACCTGTCGGCGCAATGCGCAGCCGACGCGCTGGCGCCCGCGACCGGCGCCCGCGTGCTGGACGCCTGTGCGGCACCCGGTGGCAAGTCGGCGCACCTGCTGGAACGTGACCCCAGTCTGCGCCTGCTGGCGCTCGATATCGATGCGCGTCGACTCGCGCGCGCCCGCGATACCTACACCCGCACCGGTGTGGGTGAGGGCGCGCAGACCCGGGTGGCCGATGCCAGCGATCCCGGGGCCTGGTGGGATGGCACGCCGTTCGACGCCATCCTGCTGGATGCCCCGTGCTCGGCCACCGGCGTGATCCGCCGCCAGCCGGACGTGATGTTCCACCGCCGCGCCGAGGACATCGATGCGCTGGTCGGCGTGCAGGCCCGCCTGCTGGAGGCCTGCTGGTCGATGCTGCGCCCGGGAGGCGTGCTGCTGTACGCCACCTGTTCGATCCTGCGCGCCGAGAACGTCGATCAGGTGCGAGCCTTCCTGAAGTGGCATCCGGACGCAGCGGCACAGCCTCTGGATGACACATTCGGCCTCGATTGCGAGGGGATTGCGCGCCAGCGCCTGCCGGGTGACAACGATGCTGACGGTTTCTTTTACGCGCGTCTGCTAAAAACAGCCTGACCCCGCTGACGTTCCGAGTCCCATGCTGAAATCCCGCGCGTCGCGCGAGACGTGGTTGTTCGTGGTGATGGCCCTGCTGGTGCTGGGGGCCGGGCTGGGCCTTCGTGATCCGTGGCCGTCGGACGAACCGCGCTTCGCGCTGGTGGCCAAGCAGATGTTCGACAGCGGGCAGTGGCTGTTCCCGCATCGCGGCACCGAGCTGTACTCGGACAAGCCGCCGATGCTGATGTGGTGGCAGGCCACGCTGTACAGCCTGGTCGGGCAGTGGCGCGTGGCCTTCCTGCTGCCGTCGCTGCTGGCGGCCCTGGGCACGCTGTGGTGCGTGGTCGACCTGGGGCGACGCCTGTGGACGCGGCGGGTGGGGCTGTACGCCGGCTGGGCGCTGCTGTTCGCGCTGCAGTTCACCTTCCAGGCGAAGAAGGCGCAGATCGACCCACTGCTGCTGCTGTTCATCACCCTGGCCAACTACGGCCTGCTGCGCCACCTTTTGCTGGGACCAAGCTGGCGCTGGTGGTGGCTGGGCTGGTTCTTTGCTGGCATCGGCGTGATCACCAAGGGCGTGGGGATGCTGGCGCTGCTGATGCTCGTGCCTGCGGCCATCGCCGCGGCGTTGCAGTGGCCACGGGTGGGACTGCATGCGCGCGACGCGCGTTTCTGGCTGGCGCCGCTGGCCTTCCTGCTGGCGGTGTCGTTGTGGCTGGCGCCGATGCTGCTGGCCGGCTTTGCCACCGGCTCGGACGAGTACCTGGCCTACATGGACGACATCCTGTTCCAGCAGACGGCGCGGCGCTACGCCCATTCCTGGGACCATCACCAGCCCGCCTGGTACTTCCTGGCGACGATGCCGCTGATGTGGATCCCGGCGTTCCTGGCCCTGCCCTGGGCGATTCCGGCGTGGCGCCGCCGGCTGCGCCGCCGCGACCCGCGCTACCTGCTGCCGCTGGCCTGGTGGCTGATGGTGGTGCTGTTCTTCTCGATTCCCGCCGGCAAGCGCGATGTGTACATCCTGCCGGCACTGCCGATGTTCTGCCTGGTGCTGGCGCCGCTGTTGCCTGGATTGCTGAGGCGGCGCGATGTGCAGGCCGTGGTGGGGGTGTTCACCGGCCTGCTGTCACTGGGCCTGGCCCTGGCCGGTGCGATGGCGGTGCTGGGCGAGCCGGCCTTCGAGCTGCGCCTGACCCACAGCCGCGGGCTGGCGCCCGGCGCCGTCGACGCACTGGCCTGGACGATCCTGGCGATGGGCGTGTGGGGCGGAGTGAGCCTGCTGGCCTGCGGCCGTCGCCGGCATCTGGCGCTGGTATCGACCCTGGCGATGGTCTGGGTGCTGTACAGCCTGGTCGGCTATCCGCTGCTGAACGATTCCAGTTCCGCCCGCGGCCTGATGCGCACGGTTGGTGACCGTCTGGGACCGGATGCCGAATTGGGGCTGGTGGCCTGGAAGGAGCAGCATCTGCTGTTGGCCGACCGCCCCGCAGCGACCTTCGGTTTCGAGACGGACTGGGACGAGCAGCTGATTGCGGCCACGCGCTGGCAGCGGCTGGCGCCCGGACGCCGCTGGTTGCTGGTGCACGAATACGCGATGCTGTCGTGCGTCGACCGCAACCGTTCTGAACTGGCCGGCGTGGCCAACCGGCGGCGCTGGTGGCTGGTGCCGGCAGCAGCGGTGAAGGTGCCCTGCGTGGTCACTGCAGAGGAGCGCGAACGTGAACGGCGTTTGCAGGAACATGACTAGCCACCACGATTCCAGCTTGTCCAGTCTGCCCAAGCGGGCCCAAAGGCAGTAAAACAGCAGGCTGGGACGGCCTCCGTTGGTCCTTCCCGTTCTTCCCGCAGATTGCAGCGATACTTCCCGACGTGCCAGCTTCACCGGACAACCTGAACCCCATGGCCGACGACCCGCTGGGCGTTCCCGCCGGTGGGCGCCATGGGGCCGCGCATGCGCTGGCCCAGCTGGGCCTGTTCTGCCTGCCGGCACTGGTGCTGACCGTGCCGATCAACCTGCTGCCGTATGGCCTGCTGCTGCTGCTCAGCACGCTGCTTGCGCCGGAGCTGCTGTGGCGCGCGCGCGGCATGGCCGGTCAGCCGGTGAAAGTGCTGGCCTGGCTGATGCTGGCGGTGCTGGCGCTCGGCGTACTGTCGGTGGTGTTGTTCGAGCAGGGCCTGCGTGACGTCGACAACCGCTCGCGATTCGTGGTGATCCCGTGGATCGCGCTCTGGGTCTGCGCGCTGCGTCCCAACCTGCGGTGGCTCTGGTACGGATCATTGACCGGCCTGCTCGCCACCTTCGCGATGTCGCTGTGGCAGGTGCTGGGTGGCGCCCCGCGCGCAGAGTTGTTCACCAACGCCATCGTGCTGGCCGACATCGTGATGGTGTTGATGGTGCTGCTGGTGTTCTGTCGCCCGTCGCGGCGCTGGTCGCTGGTGATCCTCGGCACGGCCGCCGGCTGCGGCACCATCGTGCTGACCGGCAGCCGCGGCGTGTTCGCCGCCCTGCTGGCGCTTCTGGTGGTGCTGGCACTGAGCCTGCGCTGGCGCACCGGTGCGGCGCGCCTGTCGGTGCTGGCCGGCATGCTGGCGATCGGCGCGACCCTGTTGCTGTCGGTGCCGGAGCTGCGTCACCAGGTGCGCCTGAGCGAGCTGCACAGTGACGTGCAGCGGATGGAACTGGGCGACAGTGATTCTTCCGCCGGTGCCCGCGTGGAACGCCTGCAGGTGGCTTGGGAGACCTTCCTCGATCACCCGCTGGTGGGTGTTGGCATCGGTCATTTCGACAGTGCGATGCTGCGCGTGCCGGTCTGTCGGGAGAATCCGGAAGAGTTGCGTTGCCACCTGGGGCATGCACACAACGATGTTGCCGAATGGGCAGCGACCCAGGGCGTACCGGGCCTGCTGCTGTTGCTGGCGGTGTATGGCATCCCGCTGTGGTTGTTCGTGCGCCTGCATCGCCGTAGTGGTCGGTCAACCTTCCGTGGGCCGGCCGCAGCCGGCATCATGCTGGTGATCACCTATGCGCTGTGCGGCCTGACCCAGTCGATGTTCGCGCACCAGATGACGGCCAGTTTCTACGTGACCCTGGTCGGCCTGCTGACCGGCCTGTCGATCGTCGAAGGCGCGCGCCACCGGGCAGTCACCGGGGCGTGATGCATCGGCGCGCCGGGCAGGGCCCGGCGATCAGGGGTTCGGCGGGTCGGCCACGGCCTGGCCGTTGCCCAGCATCCACAGCATGATGGTCTTCTGGCGCACGTAGTTGGCGCGCACATAGGCGTAGACCAGGCCATGCCAGCCGTCGCGGAAGCCGCCACGGAACACGAAGCCGCGCCAGAACCGCCAGGCCGGTGCCAGCACCAGCTTGCCCAGCGTGGCCCGTTTACCGCGCGCGAACTCGTGCTCGGCCATCATCCGCGCGTACTTCTCGGTCTTGGCCAGCTGCTGCTGCAAGGATCGGTAGGGATAGTGGACCAGGTCGCCGCGCAGGGTACCCACACTGCCATCGACGCTGGCGGCCTCGTGAATCTCGCGCTTGCCGCGCCAGCCGCCACGGCGGCGGTCGAACAGGCGCATCACCCGGTCCGGGTAGGCATTGCCATGGCGCAGGAACTTGCCGAAGTACTCCGACAGGCGTGCGAAGCGATAGCCGGCATGGCCAGCGAAGCCACCGTCGCGGGCCTGTTCGATGGCCGCACGCAGTTCCGGGCTGATCCGCTCATCGGCGTCCAGGCACAGCACCCAGTCGTGGCGGGCCTGCTCGACGCAGTACGCCTTCTGGCTGCGGAAGCCGTCGAACGGGCGCTGCAGCACGCGGGCGCCTGCGGCCTCGGCGATGGCCACGGTGGCATCGGTGGAGTAGGAGTCCACGACGACGATCTCATCGCAGAAGGCCAGTGAGGCCAGGCAGTCGCCGATGCGGCCGGCCTCGTTGAACGCGATAATGCAGGCCGAGATGCGAGGCCGTTCGATGGGAGCGGTCGTGGAGGACATGATGGCCGGGTACCTGTTGTTTGCGACGGAGCGCTATGCGCTGCCTATTCTCGCCCCGTTGGCGCAGGCCTTGCACGCCTCCGGGCAGGAGGTGGCAGCCTGGTTCGAGGGCGGCGCGGCCGGCAGCCAGCTGCCGGGAGTGCCCAACATCGGCCTCAAGCAGGCGCTGGCAATGCGGCCGCGGGCGGTGTTCAGCGCCGCCAACTGGGTGCCGACCTTCCTTTCGGGAGCCAAGGTGCAGCTGTTCCATGGCTTCAACGTGGAGAAGCGGGACAGTGCGCGCGGCCACTTCCGGGTGCGCGGCATGTTCGACCTGTACTGCACGCAGGGGCCGGCCACCACCGGGCCGTTCCGCGAGATCGCGGCCCTGCAGGGCCACTTCGCGGTGGCCGAGACCGGCTGGCCGAAGCTGGATCCGCTGTTCCGCGACGATGGTGGCGAGAGCGCCGCGCTGCGCGCCGCCGCTGGAGGACGCCCGGTGATCCTGTTCGGTTCGACCTTCACCGAACGCCTGAGCGCAGCCCCGCACCTGCATGCGCAGATTGCTGCCGACATCGCCGAGGGCAAGCGCTACTGGCTGCTGACCCTGCACCCGAAGTGCCCACCGAAATTGTTCGAACGCTACCGCGCGCTGGCCGGTGCCAATGCGCGCTTCGTCGAGCCGGAGCAGGTGATGGCTGCACAGCGCGCCGCCGATGTGCTGGTGTCCGATACGTCCTCGATCGTTTCGGAGTTCATCGTCCAGCACAAGCCGGTGGTGACCTTCCGCAACCGGGTGCCCAAGCCGCACATGATCGACTTCGACGACCCGGTGCAGCTGCCGGCGATGCTGCAGCGCGCGCTGCATCCCGACGCCGCGCTGCAGACGGAGATCGTGCGCTACGCCGATGCCATCCATCCGTACCGCGATGGCCTGTCCAGCGAGCGCGTGATTGCGGCTACCGAGGATTTCCTGTCCGGTGAAATGGGCGTGCTGCGGCGCAAGCCGTTCGGGAGCTGGGTGCGCGACCTGCAGATCCGCAAGGACCTGGGGTATTGGGGGCCGTCGCAGCGGTAAGCCGAGCGTGGGCTCGGCTCTACAGTAGATCCACGCCATGCGTGGATGCGCGACCCCAGGCCGCGGTAGTGCCGGCCAGCGGCCGGCACTGCCTACCAGCGCAGCTTGCGCCGCGCCAGCGCGGCCGCCAGTTGATCCATCACCTGTTGCGCCTGCGCCTGCGGCAGGTAGTGCAGGATCAACGCCACATCACCATGCGCGCCGGCGGTATCCAGCTGCAGGCTGCTGGTGCCCAACAGCTTGTCCAGTGGCGAGCGCAGCAGGCGCAGGCCCTGCACCTTGTCCAGCTCGGCCCAGCGCCACCAGCGCTTCCACCAACCGCCGCGCACGGCGACGTAGTGGTCATCCAGATACCAGCCCATGCGCGCCATCTGCCGGTGGGCCACCAGCAGCGCCAGCGGCAACCAGGCCAGCACGATCAGGCCCCATGATCCCCAGCGCCAGTACGCGGCTGCGGCCAGCACGGGGACCAGCAGCAGCGCACCCAGGCACAGCCGCCACCAGCCACGCTGGGGAATGGACTGCCACTGCGCCGGTGGCCACTGCAGTTGTGGCAGCAGGTGCTGCACCAGCTGCTCGCAGCGCATTGCCGGGGCCAGCGGTGCCAGCTCGCGCAGGGCGCGGTCCTGGTCCCGCGAAGGGCCGCCGGCGGCGCTGTCGATGCGCAGCTGGCGCAGGCCGAACCAGCGATGCAGGGTGGTTTCGTGCAGCGTCCAGGCCTGGATGCGGCGACGCGCGACACTGCTGCGGGTTCGGCTGACCAGGCCAGCCGAGACGGTCAGCCGGCGATCCTGCTCGCTGAGAGTGAAGCCGTGATAGCGCAGCAGGGTCAGCACCACCGACAACGCCCGCAGCGCCAGCCAGCCCAGCAGCAGGGCTGCGGCCAGCAGCAGGAAGGCGCCGGCCACGCCGGGATGCAGGTGGCTTGCGTAGCCGAAGGCCTCCCTGCCACCACGCTGGATGGCCGCGTCCATCACCGGCCGCGGCACGGTCTGGAACAGCACGCCGAAGGCGGCGATCGCCAGTGCCCATCCGCGGTTGGAGAGCAGGCCCATGCGCACCACGTCCCAGCTCGACAGGCGCAGCAGCACCTGTTCGGTGTCGGTCCCGGTGATCGAGGGCGTGGCGACGACGTCGGCGGGCTGCGGTGCCTGCCCACGCTGGCGCACCAGCCGTTCCAGCGCCAGCGCCTGGTCCAGCCTCAGTACCCGCATCTCGGCTTCCGGCCGCACGCCGCCGGCCGATTCCAGGCGCAGCTCGGCCACACCGAACAGCCGGTGCAGCGGGTTCTGCCGCACTTCCACGTTGTGGATGCGGGCGAACGGGATCTCGCGGCGGTTGCGCGCCAGCAGCCCGCTGCGCACGGTGATGGCATCGCTGCCGATGCGGTAGCGGTAGCTGAGGTACTGCAGCACCGAGACCAGCACCAGTGCCGCGATCGCCGACAGTGGAATCAACTGCGCCCACATCGGGTCGCGCTCGCCACGCTGGCCGAACACCAGCAGCGCGACCAGCGGCAGGAAGTAGTGGCGCAGCTGCATCAGCAGTACGAACAGCCACGACCACGGGTGCAGGCGATGGTCCTCGCCACCGGCAGGCAGCGATGCGGGCAGGGACGGCGGCAGGCTCACAGGGCGTCGGCGTCCTGGTCGAGCTGGTGCGAGAGGGTGTCGCGCAGGCGCTCGGCGTCGGCTTCATCCAGGCCGTTGACGGTGACCGCGCTCATGCGGGTACCGGCAGTGTGCACGATCAGCGTGGCCAGGCCGGCGCGGCGCTCCAACGGGCCCCGGCGCAGGTCCAGGTGTTGTACGCGCGATATGGGAATGCGGGTTTCCAGCTGCCACATCAGGTCGCGGCGCAGGCCCAGGCCCTGGTCATCCAGGCGCCAGCGGGTGCGGGTCAGTCGCCGGCGGCCGAGCCAGGCGCCGAAGAGGATGCCGATCAGCAGCCCCAGGGCGGCAGTCCACAGGCCGCCGGGCAGATCGAAGAACCAGGCAGCTGCGGCCAGTGGCAGACCCGGCACGAACATTCCGCCGAAGGCGCCTTCCAGTGCGGCCAGGCGGGCGGCACGTTGCGGCAGCGACTGCCAGGCATCGGTGGGCGGGGCGATGGGGGCGACGTCGGTCACGCGGGCTCCGTCAGGTGGCAGGGCGAGCGGCGGCGGTGGCCGCACCGCGCAGACGGTAGCAGGTCGGCTGCGTTACTGGGCAGCCTGGATCAGCGCATCGACATCCAGCAGGTGGCCAGCACGATCGGCCTTGGTGCGCAGGTAGTGTTCGTTTTCGGCGGTGATCTCGCCGGTGACCGGAATGCAGTCCAGCACCTCGATGCCGGCATTGCGCAGGCGCTGTGCCTTGGTCGGGTTGTTGCTGAGCAGAGCCACGCGCGAAATGCCCAGGCCATGCAGCATCGCCACCGCACTGCCGTAGCGGCGTTCGTCGGCACCGAAGCCCAGCTGTGCATCGGCGTCGATGGTGTCCAGGCCGTCGTGCTGGTAGCCGTAGGCGCGCATCTTGGCGGCGATGCCGGTGCCGCGGCCTTCCTGGTCCAGGTACAGCAGCACGCCGCCGCCCAGTTCCTTCAGCTTGCGCAGCCCGCGCCGCAGCTGGTCGCCGCAGTCGCACTTGAGCGAGCCGAACAGGTCGCCGGTCAGGCACGAGGAGTGCACGCGTACCGGTACCACCGACGACAGGTCCGGTTCGCCGACGATGATCGCGACCTGGTCGCGCTGGGCCACGCCGCCGCGGAACACCGCGAAGGTGGTCATGCCGACGTCGCGCAGCGGTACCGGCGAACGCGCCACCAGTTCGTAGTCGTGGGCCGCATGTGCTGCGCCTTCGGCCAGGTCGCACAGGGCCACCTCGGCGGCACCGTCGAAAGTGTGGTCATCCACGTCCAGGCGCACCGCGACCATCGCCGGCAGCAGCAGGCCCAGGCGGGCCAGCTCGACCGCGCCGGCATCGAAGGCGTCGCCGGCTGCCCAGCCGTCGGGCATCGGGCCGGGCTCGCGCAGGTAACCCAGCGAGGGCAGGGTATCGAAGGCAATGCCAGCCAGCGGCAGGCGCGCGCCTTCCGGTGCTTCCACGCCGAGCACGCGGGCGCGGGTCGCGGTCAGGAACAGGTAGTGGCGCTCGCGCGCGGCACCGGCGAACGTGGCAAAGCTGCTGGCAGTGGCGCTGTCCAGTGCAATCACCGCCAGGCGCTGGCCCTGGCCATCGTGGAGCAGTACCGGGCGACCGGCACGCAGTTCGGCCACCGCGCGTTCGCAGCGGATCGCGGCGGGATCGCCGAACAGGGAAGAGGCAGCAGGCATGGCAGGACCGGGGGAGGCGGACATCGCAGTCTCTATGGGGGCGACGGCGTCGTATTCAACGTGGTGCGGCCGCCGGTCGCAGGGGCCGGACGGGCCCGCGTGGTGCGACCGTCAGTGCGGATGCTCTTCGGTCGCGTACGGGTCTTCCTCGCCGCTGCCCGGTGGCCGCAGCGTATAGCGCTTGTAGGTCCATTGGTACTGCGTCGGGTCGCGGCGGGCGATGCGCTCGATGCCGGCGTTGAGCGCGGTGGCCGCCACCTGCGGGTCCGGGTCGGCCACGGCCGGGTCGGTCGGCTCGATGTGCAGGGCGAATTCCATGTCCGGCCCAACGCGCTCGCACCAGCCATACAGCACGGTGGCGCCGGTGCGCTCGGCCAGCCGGTTGACCAGGGTCATGGTCAGTGCCTGCACGCCGAAGAACGGCACGAACACGCCGTCGCCGGCCTTGGGTTGCTGGTCGGGCAGGATGCCGGTGGCACCACCGTCCTTGAGCACCTTGAACAGCTGGCGCACGGCGGGACCCTCGGCGCGCACCTGCTGCACGTTCTGACCGCCCCGCACCAGCTGCAGGAAGGCGTCGCTGGCCTCGTCCTCCGGTGGCTTGTAGACGATGGCGATGTGCCCGCGCGAGGCCAGCCACTGGTTCAGCAGCTCCCAGTTGCCGAAGTGGGGTGCGGCCACGATCACGCCCTTGCCGCTGGCCAGGGCCGCGTCGTACAGGGATTCGCCGTGGCGCTGCTTCAGGTGCAGGCGCAGGTTGTCGGCCGGCCTCTGGCTCCAGAGCCGCAGCGTCTCGATGGCCTGCAGGGCGGTGGAGCGCAGCAGCTCGCGGTGCAGGCGGTCGCGCGCCGGACCGTCCAGTTCCGGGTAGGCCAGTTCCAGGTTGCGCCGGGTGACGCGGCTCTCGCGAGCGTTGAGACGGACCCACGTCCACGCCAGGGCATGCGCGAACGCCCGCAACACTGGCCAGGGCAGGCGGGCGAACAGGGTGGTGGCGCGGTAGACCAGCCGGGCTTTGCGTTGCGGATTCATCGGCGCCAGTTTAGCCAAGGGCGCTGCTATCGTGGCCGGCCCTGTTCATTGGAAGCCCACGATGCTCGTCCTGATCCAGCGCGTCAGCCAGGCCGCCGTCCATGTCGACCAGGAAGTGGTGGGGCAGATCGGCCCCGGCCTGCTGGCCCTGGTCGGCATGGAACCGGGCGATACCGAGGCCCAGCTGCGACGGATGGCCGAGCGCCTGCTGGGCTACCGGGTGTTCGCCGACGAGGCCGGGAAGATGAACCGGTCGCTGCGCGACACCGGCGGCGGCCTGCTGCTGGTCAGCCAGTTCACCCTGGCCGCCGATACCCGTTCGGGCATGCGCCCCAGCTTCACGACGGCCGCACCGCCGGACGAGGCTGAACGCGGGTTCAATCGATTTGTCGAGATCTGTCGTGAAAATCACGCGCCGGGGGTGGAAACGGGCCGATTTGGCGCCCATATGGTCGTCAGCCTGGTCAATGACGGTCCCGTGACCTTCCTTCTCAGGCCCTGAGCCTGCGGGACCACCGCCCGGCAGGCGGGGCCCCGGGCTGGTATAATGCTACGTTCCCTATTTCTCCCTAGCCGGTGGCGCGAGCACTACATGGCCAACGAACGTCCTGCCCAATCCGAAATCAAGCAACTGATCAGCAAGGGCCTGGAACAGGGCTACCTGACCTACGCCGAAGTCAATGACCATCTGCCGGACGACATGGTCGACCCGGAACAGATCGAAGACATCATCGGCATGATCAACGGCATGGGCATCGATGTCCATGAAGTTGCGCCGGATGTGGAAACCCTGCTTCTCAACGATGGCAACACCGGCAACCGCGAAGTCGATGACACCGCGGCTGAAGAAGCTGCCGCCGCGCTGAGCGCGCTCGACACCGAAGGTGGCCGTACCACCGACCCGGTGCGCATGTACATGCGCGAAATGGGCACCGTCGAGCTGCTGACCCGCGAAGGCGAAATCGCCATCGCCAAGCGCATCGAGGAAGGCCTTTCGCAGGTCCAGGCGGCCCTGGGCCAGTTCCCGGTTTCGGTCGAGTCGCTGCTGAACGACTACGAAGCCCACAAGGAAGGCAAGAAGCGCCTGGCCGAAGTGATCGTCGGCTTCAACGACCTGGTCGACGAAGAGCCGGCACCGCCGGCGGTCGTTGCCGATGACAGCGCCGATGCGGACGCCGAAGGCGACGAGGACGAGGACGACGATGTCGACGGTGGCGATGAAGAAGCCGCACCGACCGGTCCGGATCCGGAGGAAGTCGCCGCGCGCATGCAGGCACTGAGCGATGCCTTCAACGCTTTCAAGAAGGCCGCAACCAAGGGCGACAAGAAGAACCTGCCGCGCCTGCGCGAAGAGATGTCGGCGGTGTTCGTCACCCTGAAGCTGCCGCTGCCGCTGACCGACGTGCTGACCAAGCAGCTGCGCGACACCATGGCCGACATCAAGTCGCATGAGCGCCGTGTGCTGAACCTGGCCACCGTCACCGCGCGCATGCCGCGCAAGGACTTCATCCGTTCCTGGGAAGGCAACCAGACCAACCTGGAGTGGGTGGAAGACGCACTGAAGCGCAAGCAGAAGTGGTCGTCGGCCCTGCGCGAAGTGAAGGACCAGATCATCGCCGAACAGCAGGCGACGATCGACATCGAGAAGCTGACCCAGCTGGACCTGGAAGAGCTGAAGGAAATCAGCCGTGCCATGGCCTACGGCGAAGCCAAGGCGCGCAAGGCCAAGAAGGAAATGGTCGAGGCCAACCTGCGCCTGGTGATCTCGATTGCCAAGAAGTACACCAACCGTGGCCTGCAGTTCCTCGACCTGATCCAGGAAGGCAACATCGGCCTGATGAAGGCCGTGGACAAGTTCGAGTACCGCCGCGGCTACAAGTTCTCGACCTACGCCACCTGGTGGATCCGCCAGGCGATCACCCGCTCGATCGCCGACCAGGCGCGCACCATCCGTATCCCGGTGCACATGATCGAGACGATCAACAAGTTGAACCGCATTTCCCGCCAGATGCTCCAGCAGTACGGCCGCGAGGCTACGCCGGAGGAGCTGGCCAAGGAAATGGACATGCCGGAAGACAAGATCCGCAAGGTGATGAAGATCGCCAAGGAGCCGATCTCGATGGAAACCCCGATCGGCGACGACGAGGATTCCCATCTGGGCGACTTCATCGAGGACACCAACGTGGAGTCCCCGATCGAGAACACCACCAACATCAACTTGTCCGAAACCGTTCGCGACGTGCTGGCCGGCCTCACCCCGAGGGAAGCCAAGGTGCTGCGCATGCGCTTCGGCATCGACATGAACACCGACCACACGCTGGAAGAGGTCGGCAAGCAGTTCGACGTGACCCGCGAGCGCATCCGCCAGATCGAAGCGAAGGCCCTGCGCAAGCTGCGTCACCCGAGCCGTTCGGAGCAGCTGCGCAGCTTCCTGGATATCGATTGATAGCCAGCGGCTGTTGAAGCGTTGAGAGAAACCCCGCCTGGTGCGGGGTTTTTCTTTGGTCGTCCCGGCCATGCCGGTCGGATCCTGACGATGTCACGTCTGCCATTTGATTACTTCCTGCGGTAGCCGCACGCTGACCGTGCAGATGCTCAACACATCGCGTAGGCAGGCCGGTCTCAATCGGCGCTGATGCAAGCGCGCAGCAGGTCACGTACATCACATACGGCCCGCTGCACTGATTCGTCATGCATTTGGAGTGAGGCCATGAATGATGTGGAGCACGATCTGTCTGATTCCCGGCAGACTGATTTTCCGTCGCTGCTTGATTGGGATGAGGTGATGCAGGATGAGCGTGAGGATCGGCTGGGGTTTGCCCGCCGCACGACGTATGCGTTGCTGACGCTGTCTGGTGCGGAACTGGTCGAGGGCTTTGACGGCGGCAACCATAAGGCACTGGAAGAGGCCAGAAGGACGGTGGCGCTGTTCCAGGCACACCTGCGGCGGCAGGCGTGGTTCGTGGAAGCGGCGGAGAAACGGTTGGGGCGTGTTGCTGAGGCTCTTGCTGCTGCCGGGTAGCCGATCGAGCGTGGCCTCCACTACACTGTGGCGCTGCGCAGGGCCTATAGCTCAACGGTTAGAGCAGGGGACTCATAATCCCTTGGTTCCAGGTTCGAATCCTGGTGGGCCCACCATAAAAAAACAGGCACTTAGGCTTATGTTCCTGCAGGCATAAGTTGGCCGTTGTGGACAACTTATGATGGTAAAACGACCATAAGACGCCCCTTTCGCGGGATGATCGCGGAGTTCGGACTCACTGAGCCGGGATGAGGTTGTGATAAGACTCAGGCCAACTGCTGGTTGGACATGGCCGAGACAGCCCGAGAAGCCGGTGATCGGCCCAACGCGGCAAGATCAAGATGGGGTGTTTAAGGCCCCGCCGTCCCTATGGGGTCGCGGGTGTCGTCATTGACGCCAGCTCGGCGCGGATACGAGCCAATACGGCATCGCGCAACTCCCCAACGCGCCGTCCATCAACGGCCGCTGCATAAAGATCGTCATCCCGGCATGAAACAGGCAGGCCTTCTAGGCGGAGCGAAGCCGTGGCCTCAATCAGTGCCTGTTGGCGCTGAGCCTTGCTGATCATGGGTACCTCCTGCCGAGGTCCAATTATACCGCAGACCATCTGATAGCCTTGCGCTGTGGCCGTTGTAGGGTGTTTTCGACAGCGCCCTAGGCGGGGGCGTGACTCTAGCTGAACGGCCGAGGTATGGAGGCGAGATGAGTGAAGCTGAGGCGTTCGTTCAACGATTGAGCGAAAAAGAGGAACCCGGGCGGCAGGATTATGAGGAGGCTCTTGGATGTTTAGATGAGGCCGTGTGCGAGGCGGTAGCTGTCGGACAGGCCCAAGCCGGGAGGATGGCGGGACCCTGCATGGGATACGCGACCTATGTCTTCGCCCGCATGTGTGCCCACGGTACGGCCGCTGTACGTGCCGCGCCGCTGTCCCGGTGGGTTGAAAGTGACCATGCTCAATGGGGATTTCATGCGATTGCATGCCATGCTCGTGCGATCTTGGAAGGAAACCTCTTCTTCCACTACCTCATATCTCCGACCAATGAGGATCTTGAAGAAGGCCGTGCGCGGATCACGCTGCTACAACTCAACGACTGCTGCAGTCGCGTCAAGATGTTCGTGGACGATCCGGAGCAACTACAAGCGTTTGAGCGGCAGAGGGATGAACTAATCGCGCGCTTGAAAACCATTCCCTTCTTTCAACATCTGGCCCAACAAGTTCAGTCACAGTGTCTGTCTGGTAAGAAGGCTTGGTTCTTGGACCGGGCCCAGCTGGTGGAAATGGTTGGAATGAAGAAGGCGCAGTTCGACGTAATCTGGGATCTGTGGTCACAACACTCCCACATCCACCCTATGTCGTTCTACCGAATGGAGGCCAACGGTCGTGGCTCAGGCTTAGACAATGCCGCGGATCGCAGCTACTTGATTACCGCGATGCTCATCTGCGCTGAAATACTAAAGGTGGCCACCGACAGGATGGTGGAAGCCTTTCCCGATGTAGCAAACGTGCGCCAGGGCTTAGATTCCAAGTTCAGCCCTGGTCCTAAGAGCAATAGGCCGAAGTAGCCCAGTGCGGAGCGCGAGGCCTCCAGCCATGAAGCGACCGAGATAGTGTGCGCGGGTGAACTGAACGTGGGAGATGTCACTGGGGCTGAGGGAACTATGGCCGCGTTCGCGCATTTGATGTTCTTGCTCTGGTTGATGAGTTGAACTAAAAGCTGATCTTTGAAGCCAACTAAGAGGCGATAGGAACAACTGCAGATATGGCCGGTAGACGGAGCAAGACACAGCGAATTAGACATGGTTACTGCAAACTGACCGGAAAGCCCGGGCGTTTCGTCAAGTCGCACATCATTCCACAGGCGTTGACGAAGATCAGCGCACGAGGGGTCCCTTTCTTTCAGTACGGGGAGGGCACGAGGCCTACTCAGCGCTGCAGTAGCTGGTATGACCAAGGTCTTGTCATACGCGAGGGAGAGGACATTTTGTCCGAAATTGACACCCGGGCGATTGAGGCATTGAGGGAGCATCGCCTTGTATGGAGTAGTTGGGGCGAGGCAACGACGCTCGGCAGCTTACATGACGTGATTCAGGATCCCTTTGGGTTCAGGCAGGTCTACACGGATACGAAGATGTTGCGTATCTTCTTCTTGAGTCTGCTCTGGCGAGCTGCGGAGAGCCAGCTCAGCGAGTTCAAGGAGATTGAACTTCCCGCTGCAGATTCTGAGGTGATCCGTAAAGCCCTGGTGGACGGACTGGAGCCACCAATGAGCTTCTATCCAATACAGCTGACTCAGTTATCTACGTTGGGGCCGGTGCACAATCATGCTCCAAGACGGGATGTCAAATACTTGCCTTGTGCTGATGGTGTTGAGCGCCCGATAGACATGTACCGATTCTACTTCGACGGGCTAATCGCTCATATCATGCTTCCCACACTTAACAGCGTCGAGATTGGGGATCTAGGCGCACTTGTTCTGGGAGGAGAATCTTCTGTAGTTCTCTCCACCGTGACGTTTGAGAAATCAGCACAACGGAGAGATATGGCCGCCATCCTCAGAGAGTACGATCTTCACGAGGGCTTCTTACGACAGTGAGACTTCTCGCTCCTGCCCTAAGAGGCAGATGAAACGGCCTAGTTGACGCGAGCGGCCACGTCATCGCTTTTCCGCTGATAGTACTTTTCGCACGACATGCAACGGCGCACCTGATAGTTCGGCAGCCACGCGGGTGAGAGCCCTGATAGACGGGTGTTCTGTGCCTGGTAGCAGGGATCTAATTGCCATTGCTGCCGCCAACGTCTGCCGCTCCTTCTCGGCGTTCTTCCACTCACGATGCAGGGCACTGAGCTGTCTGGTAAGCCATGGGAAGCTGTTGCTGGCGGCAGTGACGCTGTAGTCCCGGCTGCGGCAGAACTGAGCTGTAGAAGGGTAGGGCGGGTCGGATGCGATAACAGCCTCCAGTTCCTTCCGAAACCATGCGGTACGATCTGCTCGCAAGTGAGAACTCGGTCTGCGTATCTTCCGCGGTGACGCCTTGCCAATTTCCAATCCAGATTGGGCTGCTGCCGAAGCTGGCGAGGTCATCAGTTGCACGATGTCCACACCAAAGTGAGTAGCTACTGCAATCAACGACGTCAGCTGCGGAAGAATCGGGCAGTGCCTCGTGTGGAAGATGTCGCCAAGATGCTTTCCCCAATCCTTGGCAGGACTGCTGACGTTGTTAAGAAATACCTGCAGCGAACCCGAGGCCGCTCCACGAACCTCTCCCAATCGGAGGATCAGTTGCTCTGTCTGCTCCTCACCGAATAGCGGTCGGGGCGAATAGTCTCCGATTGACGTGAGGTTGGATAGGCTTTGACCGCAGGTACCGCATTGGTCTAGCTCGACCTTGCTGCTGTCTTTGGTTTGACCTGAATCACAGTGAGGGCATTTGCGTCGAAGCCGCAGCTTATGAAGACTGCAGCGTTCGACGCCTTGTACTCGCCACAGCAAGCGATCATAGGGTGGCCTGCCGGCTTCACGATCACCCTTGAGACAGGCAGGGCACCAGCATCTTTCATGCTTTATGGACCCGATGCTGTTTCCTGCGCAGATGCCTTGTAGGGCGATGAGGGTCGTTCCCTCCAAGTCATAGCCAAATGCATAATTGAGCGCGGATAGCGCAATAGATACATTCGGACTGTAGCCGTCCCATCTCAGCTCTTCACATCGAGGGAGATGATTGCCAGTTTCGGTCCTCCAGCGAGACTGCAGGTGTGAGATGAACTGAAATCGCGAAACGCCGTGGGCGTATGAAATTCGGTGGAGCAGCGAGGAAAGACACTCAACCTCCACTGTGCCAAGGGCGATAGGTGGGACATGAAAGTATGCGTTCATCGCTGACGCTCAGCATTAACGACTGGATCCCGCTTTGGAAGCCGCTTGCCTGGTCTGCGAACTACCTTCCTTCCTGAGACGTCCGTAATGGGGGCGATCTCCAAAGCGCCTATGTGATCCTTCTCAATAGGTCGGAGAGCGGACTCGCCAAACGAGATGTCCTCTGCGATCTCCGCCAGCTGCTGCTTATACCTGGCTGACTTGAAGTGCTCCATGCGAAGCCGCTGCGATCGCAGCGAGGTCATCCGCGCTAGCGCAAGAAGAATCCAGTTGCCAACGAGTCCACACGACCCCAGTGAACCTTCGTATAGGAGATCTCTCATCTCGAGGAGTGAGTGCCCCTTTGCCCAAGGGAGTAGAACATCATAGGACGCGAGAATCCTATCGAAGCATCCTGCATCAGAGGTGCTAGTTCCGTAGCGCGGAAAGTGAAGGATAGACAGCCTCCCGTTCATGTGAGCAGAGCAGAAACATTCCCTGAGAAGTTCGTACCCGCCGATGAGGAATATCAAGGCACCCGTTTCATTCCCAAGGCACTTCAGTGATTCCAATGCGGCTTCGCGTCCGGACCGGTCCTTAACGCGTAGAAGATGATGGGCCTCGTCGATGATCAGTAGCTTGGTGCGCCTGTACTCAATCGCGCGACGAAGCTGTAGGCGCGCATTGGTCTCCGTAAGCTTCAGCCTTAGGGAGTGCTCGAGATCGCCATAGAACGGATGGCCGAGTTGGGCGAGGAGGTCTAGGGTTAGGTAGCGCATGGACATGTAGCCGGCGTCGGTTCGACTGCAATCCACAACTACGTAAGGAATGGAATCGGGGTTGGAGTGCGGGTACACCTCTCTCGCGGCGGCCCTTCCGGCAGTGCTTTTTCCCGCTCTGGGTGGGCCCACCATCGCAACCACGGATCCTTCGCCGCTGAATGTGATCAATGCTGCCGCAGACCTCACCGCCTCAACGTAGCGAGGGTGCGGAAATCGAGCGCCGTTCACCGCCTCTCGGAGATGCTCGTTCATGACGCGTCACCGTGACCATAAGGCAGTACTAGGGCACGTCGCACGGGTAGCTTCTTGCGAGGCATTGCTGGCTTCTGCGCCTTGGATGCGCTAGTCGCCCTTTGCCTGGCCTTGGCAGCCTCAGCGAATCGCCTTGTCAGCTTGGCTGTCTCAATCGACGCGGCCTTAGCGAGAAGCGCACGGCCTCTGGTGCTACCGAGGAACCGGATCGAGTCCAGAGCGGGCGTAAAGTCCGTAGTAAGGTCAATCGCATGCTGAGAACCATGCCTGCAGGCGATACGTTGCCCGTCTATCAGCACATAGAGTGTGTTGGCGTCCCAAGGCTCGACATAGGCTTCGAGAAGCCCGCGACCGCCTCTTGACTCGAACAACTTGGGATGCCTGTACCATCTCGCGCAATGACGAATTCCCCGAGCTCGATCAAGCTTTAGTGGTCTCCGAAGCGGAATTGCTGTTCTGGCAAGCAGCTCGCGGGTGAAGGGCGTCGGTACTCCACTTTCGGGGAATGCGGCTAGAAGTGACTCCGAGGCGTTTGATCGACTGCGAAGGCAGCCATCAGCGATGCTGTTGTTGTAGATGCCGAAGATGAACTCATCCATGGTTTGATAAGCCGTTGCAAGTGTCCAGCTTGTTTGGCTTCGCCCCTTGAATTTTGCTGTAGCTGATCGTCCCCTAGCGTCGTTTGTCGTGTTCCCTGACTGCTGGCTGAGGTACGACTTCAGCGAACGGAACCACCCTTCGACCTGTCCGCCAGAGCGCGGCTCTCCCGGAGGCCTGCTCTGCTTTGAAACGCCTAAGCTGGCCAGGGTGGTTTCAAAGTATGTGGAGTTGAACTCGGCGCCGTTGTCCACGACGATTGATTCTGGGAGCCGTCCCCACCGCCGCGCACAGTCGCGAAGAACTCCCAGCACGCTGTAATTGCTTGGACTGCTGAAGCTTAAGGACGTGGCTAAAACTTGACCGGTGGCATGGTCACGCAGCGCAGTTATCCAAGGCTTGCTGGTGATTGGCGGCTTGGCCTCAATCACGACCACGTGCAGATCGCACTGGTAGTGGTCAGTATGCGCGCGCTCAAATGCCCGTGCCGGAGATAGGTGTGTCAGCGCGGGGTCTACCGGGGGTGCGGAAGCTGCAGCAGCTCTTGCCCCGCTCCGGGCCCCTTCGGCGATTTCCTTTGGCAGCCGTTTGCACCGAAGGCGGAAGGTCTCCTTAGATACGGCGACTGAGTTCCGTAGCAGCTTGCCCTCGGCAATAGAAATCTGATGATCAAGTAGGTACTGTGAGTATGCCGCCTGAACGCTTAGGGCATCTGCGTTGAGGAAGTGAGTGCCGATCGCGCGATCCACCACTGCGAGTTCTTCAGGTGTCTGCCTGGGCGTTCTATTGCCCTTGGATCGATGTCTTGGTCGGAGGGCCGAAGGGTCTCCCTCTGCTTGTAGAAGCCGCGCGCGCCAGCGCCTCGTTGTTCGATCAGACTTCACTGGAGGCATCAGCCCACGTATGACGAGCAATCGGCCGTGGACCTCTATTGCCTCCGCTTGTGTCAGCTGGAATGGATGATCGGCTGCAGTGCCCAGCATGTCTAGGCGATGAAGATGACTGGTCACGATGTCAGGTTCAAAGGAGGCCAGGCACTCATCAGGTACCGACAGGCGGCATCGATTGAGATCGGTGAAGAGAGTACCTAGGTCTATCAACCGCACGACTTCATTCGCTGAGGAAGTGTTCACTGCACGCATTAACTGGCCCAAGGTGAAGACCTTTCGCTGCCTGAGCGTGGAGCAGGCTTTGGCAAGCTGACGAGCATCGATGCTTCGCGTAGATGCTTGCCGAAGGCGCAACAGAAGCAAGCAGTTCTCAGCGAAAATTCTTCGTGAGCATCCGTCAGAGACCACGCGGTGTACTAAGCCGATTTCTTGGAAGTGCGCGTCGGCTGCAAGGTCAGCTGCCTTGGTTCCGTCCCACGTCCATCTGTTGGGGTTGGAACTGGCCAAGCGTTCACACTCGGAGGCAGTCTTGACCTGGACCACCTCGACGCTAGACTCCTTCAATGTGAGGAAGTCAGCAACGTAGTTCGCCTTTCTCCTTCTCCCGTGGAAATCCAACACATCTAGACTTACAGCGGGCGGCTGGTCCCAGTACTCGATGACACTTGTGTCGTACTCAAGCTGAGCGGCGCATGTGTGCTCCTCCGTACTCTCAAGCGCCACTGCAAACCCCATCTTCGCGCTCGGGTAGCGCCAGACCGTGTTGTGGTATCCGACAGATCTGACGGATCGCGCCGGCTCACTAGAACGGGTGTCGGCTATATAGCTGATTGCAGCGGCCGAAAGAGACAATCGCTCTACGTACGACTGGAACTCTGGGGCAGATAAAGACATGAGACCTCCTAATCCGCGCTGGATCCAGCGCAGACGGGCAAAGGACGGCCGCGCGGCGCTATGCCACGGGGCTTGACTTGCATGGAGGGCGAAGCTCAATATCGGGCAACGGATCGAGAAGCCGTTTGCCGTATCAAAGGCCGCACACTGCAAATGTGCGGCCTTTTCTATTGAGGGCCCGTGCTTTCGCTAGCTCATCGGGCTTGCTCCTCGCTGTTCAGGGATTGGTGTAGCCAGGCGCATACCTCTTCGCGACGAGCGAACCAGCCTCTCCGTCCAGGAATCTGGAACATCTTTATAGAGAGCCGTCCGGTTCGGCGTGCTTTTGCGAGGGCCTCCCTTGTGGGGAAGCCCAACAGCCTGGCTGTGTCCGCCGCTGAGAAGATGGGGCTGTCGGGGACGGTTACGCCAAGCAGCGGTGCCGCCCAGAACGAGCCGGGAGGGGGCGGTGCGGGAGGGATCTGAGAGCCTGGCATGCCTAGTCGCGCTCTGTCCGGTCTGATTGAACCTGTATAGACCTATTGTTGATTTGACGCAAGTTGTTGAAAAGTAAGATATAAATATATCGAACTCGAATCCGGGGTTGGCGGCCGCCTCAGCCACTTGAACTAGTCCGCATTCGCAGCAGCGGTCCCACTATGGGGGCGCACACGCCTCGGGTGAGTGCTGTGGATTCAGCACCCAAGCCACGCCGTGACCGGAGAAGGACGCTTCATCTCAGTCACCGCCGCTCCTTGCTTGGCATCGTTGACGACGGTATGGGCCGGAAAGATCCCAGAAGGTCACCAAGAGAATCTGGCCAGCCAGGCAAAGGCATCAACATCACCCCAGCAACGATCACCCGGCCCAGCCCTGCGTGTGGCAGTTGACCGGATCACCCAGGCAGCGCATCGCCGAGGAGTCACCGTCGGTGCCGGCGATCAGATCCGATTGGACCACATCCGCGCTTCCCCGCCTCCTGATGTCGGTAAGCACGGATTGATCGACAGTTTCGATGAAATTTGATTTCAGATCGTGTGCGACGCGCTGCACCATGCTTGACCGCTCTCAGACAGGGTTGGCGTGCACCTAGCGTCAGGGGCTGCCACTGGATCCCCAAGTAGTCGCAACGCCAACTACCAATCAAAGTAACCGGTATGGTCTACAACAATGATGGTGGACGTACACCGCATCCGCTCGGACGGCAACCCAACAAAGCCCCACTGGGGTGCCGAATCAAACATTGAGAGTCACCACGTACCAAGGCGATGAGACAACAGTTCCAAGCCAACTGCGGTGAACGCAGCGCTCGCCTTCTCGCCCTGCGTCTCCTTCTGTCCTAGCGACCTAGGCAGGATTGAAGCCACCGCGGACCATCGATCTCACTTGTCGCGTTCAACGCGCGGCGGCTGATGCCCCGCGGACTCTCAATCCAGGTGATGCTGATGAGCACAAGGCCTACGCGTCAACAGGCCCCGGTGAGAAGTATTCAAGAAAAATCGAACAGGAGAATGGAGCGCCGATCCGCGTAATGAATGGCACCATTCGCTAGTGCACGAGGCGAATCTAGCTGCCCACTTTACCTGTCACCGAGTAGATAGGCTCGAGAATCCACTCGTATAGCCGTCGGCGCTCCCCCATGATGTCAGCTTCCAAGCGCATTCCCGGTCGTAGCGCTTCCGGCTTCCCATAAGCCAGGACACTTTGCTGATCTAGCGAAACAAGGACTCGGTAGACGGGTTCGCTCGCCTCTCCCTTTGGGCTGCTAGCTGCAATCGCACTCCGAGAAACACGAATTACTGTACCTTCGTGACTGCCAAATTTTTGATATGGATAAGCTTGATAGCGCAAAAGCACATGATCGCCAGGCTTGATGAACCCAATCGCGGCACTTGGGACCAGCAACTGGGCGCGCAGCAATGACCCCTCCGGCAACAGGCTAAGAATCGGCTGGCCAGCTTGCACAGCTTGACCTGCTTCCACCTGCCGACTCGCTACCAGGCCTGCGACCGGGGCTCGCAGTAGCAACTCGCCGTTGGCTTCCATCTGTACGGCTTCCTGACTGAGTGCCGCTAAGTCACGCTCAGTCATAGCTCGAGCGGCGCGCCGTTGTTCCGGGAGCTCCGCTAGCGACTGGTCCAGCTGAGCAAGCGTCCGACGCAGAGACGTCGCTTGCCGCTGCAATGCCTGTTGTGCATTGAGCATGTCCAGCATAGATTGCTCCTGCTGATTCATCTGCACCAGGCTTACGTAGCGTTGATCTACGACCTGGCGATAGCGCCCCACTGTTTCCCGACCTATACGAACCTGTTCCCCACGAGTGCGTATCTCATTTTCGATCTGCGTGAGCTCGCGACGCAGTGCGTCGCGCTGTTGCTCAGTGCCGCGCTGCTGGGCCTGAAACTGCTGATCCTTAGCATCCTGAAGCTCTCCCAAGCTCACGACGCGCGTCTCTTGACCATCACGCAGAACTTTTAATGCATCGTCACCGGCTGCAGTGACACGCGGGACGTTGATAAGGAGCAAAGCCGATTGTCGTTGGACACGATCACCTTCTTCCGCGTGTAGGGAGGCAATAACACCGGCAGAAGGTGCCACAACCGTCGAGAGACCAAGATCGGGAACGAGTTCACCCTCCACTCTGGAGCGCCGCGTGTACTCACCGAACACGAGAAAGCCCAATACCACGCTCGCGGCAATGGCGGCAAAGGTTGCCAGCCCCCAAAGCCTGACGGGCTGCGCTAGCGAGATGCCTCCAAGCCAACTCCCCCGCTTCGCCTCCAGGACCTCTCGGCGAAACAGCCCGCTCATGCCATCACCTCGTTTGCTACTTGATGTTCAGTAACCTGAGGGTCGGAAGGCCGTAGTTCGCGCACAATCATCCCCGCATTCATGACTAGAACTCGATCAGCACTGTCAATTGTCTCCGGTCGATGTGCAACGATCACCCTCGTGAGTTCCAGCTTCCGAACAGCATCATTGACCAAACGCTCACGCTCTACGTCAAGGTTGCTAGTAGCTTCGTCCAAGAACAGCAGCCGTGGCTTCCTATATAGGGCTCTCGCCAAAATCACCCGTTGCTTCTGGCCACCCGACAGCGTGGTGCCCATATCGCCAATCAGGCTGTTGTACCCCATCGGCATCGCCGCAATATCGGCATGCACCGCCGCGAGTTTGGCCGCCTCTTGCACACGCACTTCGTCCTGCCCCTCGTCTTCAAAGGCGATGTTGTCGCCAATGCTTCCTGCAAACAGCTGGTCGTCCTGCATAACGGCACCGATGATGCGGCGGTATTGCTCCATTCCCACTTTGGGCAAAGGAACCCCATCTATGTAGATCCCCCCCTCCGTCGGCGTAAGTAATCCAAGCAGCAACTTTAGCAAGGTAGTCTTGCCGCAACCGGAGGCTCCAACAATCGCAACCGACTCTCCTGGCTCTATCGTCAGGTTGCAGTTTCGAAGCACCCATGGCTCTCCTGAGGCATATCGGAAGCCCAAGTCCACCGCCTCAATACGCAAGTTGGCAGGCAAGCCCTGACTCCCAGCTCGCCCCTCGGTTGCTTCGGGCTCGGCCAGAACGATGTCAGAGAGACGCTCGCCATGCAGTCGCAGCATGCGAAACTCCACCCACTTGTCGATCAGTCCACTGACCCGCTGAGAAAACTGATCCTTGTAAGCAAGGTAGGCGATGAGCATTCCCACTGAAAAAACGTTCTTCATCGCGAGGATCGCTCCGATCCAGATGACCGCTATGCGCTCGATGCCAAAGATGGTTTGGCTGGCGCTGCTGAAGACCAAGCCGACTCGCGCCAGCCAAATTTCACGATTGACAGTTTCATTCATCAGGTTGTAATAGCCTGAGCGGCGTTGCGTTTCCTTACCTGCTACTTTTATCGACTGCACGCCGCGAATAGATTCCAACAGATGACTCTGCTGGCGGGCCGATGCGATCAGCTGTTGCTCTGTGCCGTTTCGTTGTGCGCGAAATGCCAAGGAGCGTGCTACCAGATAGAAGGTAACTGCAAGCAGCGTCGCCAACGCAAGCCTCCAACTGTAAAGCAGCATCATCCCAAGTGTGGCGATAGCCATCAGGCCATCAATCAGGGCTTCAACGAAGCTTGTGGTCAGGGTCCGCTGGATTGCTTGCACGCTATTCATACGGGAGGTGATATCGCCTAGGTGTCGCTTCTCGAAGAAGTCCAGAGGCAGTCGAATCAAATGACTAAAGACATTGCCTGTCCATTGCAAGCCGAGACGATTGGAGAGATGGATCACCGCCCATCCTCGCACAAGACCGATGCCGACCTGGAGCAGCAACGCCAGCCCGAAGCCAAGGCCAAGGACCGTCAGTAGATCTCGGTCAGCTGCGATCAACGCCTGGTCGACGACCCACTGCATGAAGAATGGCGCCAGCAGAACAAAGACCTGTAGTGCCAGCGAAAGCATGAGGACGAGCCCGAGTGCGCGCCACAAGCCGCTAATTTTTCCTGTCAACTGCGAGATCGCGACTGTTGGCGGACGTTTAGCGGGGCGCATTTCGGCGCCCGGGCTAAGCTCCAGTGCGACCCCGGTGAAGTGCCGCGAGAAATCTGCCTGGGGAAGCACCCGCTTTCCGAAAGCAGGATCAAGCACTGTGACATCGCGCTTGCGGACACGTGTGAGCACGACAAAGTGATTGAGGTCCCAATGCAGGATGCAAGGCAACTGCAATTTAGGAAGATGCTCCAAATCCAATCGCAAGGGGCGACACATGAAGCCCATCTGTGCCGCGACGTCCATCAGTTGGGAGAGAGATGCACCTTTTAGCGAAGGCGAATGAAGTCGGCGAAGCTCGCGCAAGCCTATACGATTGCCGTGGTGAGACGCGATCATTGCCAAGCAGGCAAGTCCGCATTCAGCGGCTTCAGTCTGAATTACGGTGTCCATACAACTCGCTTCAGAGTTCGATTGAAGTGGATGTGCTACTACGCGTGCGTAGAGCGAGCTTGAGTCAACGTCCAATCGAGAGTGGCATGCATGCTTGAACCATACATTCTTCAATGAGCGAAGGGCGATTGCAGCCGTTCTTCACTCGCTGATATTGTCATTCTCAAACCCGCCTTCCCAGCAACGGAAGCATTGCCCAATGAGAGATCTACCAGAGCATAATAGGCGTCGCCCACACCACTAAAGGGCTCCCTTCATGTCGAAGGGAGCCCTTTGCCTTACTGGATGTTTATGGGATTGTGTCCGTTAAAGTTATAGTAAATCGCGAGCTCAAGTGCGCCCTGCCAATTAATGGCAACATAGCTCGTTTCACCATTTTCAACCACGGTGAGTACATTCTCGCTGAATCCGCCACCAACCTGCTGAATTTCGTTCATATCAATGGTACGCATTTCAATCTCCATTTGTTATACACAACACCAAGATGACCGCCCTTTCTTCATGAAAGAACGATGCAGGCTCCCTAGAAGAACTAGAGAGATTCAGTGACGATCAGATCGCCATAAATTACTCCCAAACAACAATACATGTTCGTTATCAGGATCTACAGCCTTGAGAGATCGGAAGGACGGAAGCCAAATGCAAGCATTGACGCCGCATATACCACCACACCGCAGGCGACCAGCACTGCCAACCAACCAATCCTGACAGCCTCCCCTGATACAGTAAAATCAGGCGCAAAATGGAGAGCACAGCAGATAGACACCCCCATTAGAATGCACGAAGCAAAAAGGCGAACTAAAAACCTTGCCCACCCTCTCGAACGAACATAGCCCTGCTGCTTTTTAAGTGCCGACCACAGAAGAACGACATTAACATAACTAGCTAGCGCACTCGCCAACCCAAGGGCCACATGCAAGCCAGGCGTGCTTGCTACCGCCTCTATTAGGCCACGGTCGCGCCAGTCCGGTATTTTGTATAGCGCGAATGCACCAAGCAGCATCACATTGAGGATGGCATTGGCGACAAGAGAGGCGATGCCGGCCCTGACAGGGGTGCTCGTATCTTGGCGAGAAAAGAATGCAGGGACCAAGACCTTAACCAGGGCGAATGCCGGCAGACCAAGGCTAAGCGCCAGCACTGACATCCCCGCCATTTCGGTATCGAATGCCGTGAACTTCCCGCGCTGAAACATCGTTGCTACCAATGGCTCCGCCAAGGTCGCGAGTCCGACCATTGCCGGAGCGGAGATCATTAGGGTAACTCGCATACCCCAGTCCAACGTATCGTTGAATGCGCCGCTGTCATTTGATACGTGGTGGCGTGAAAGCGCGGGCAGAATTACTGTTCCGAGCGCTATCCCGAATAGCCCTAGAGGAAGCTCAAGAAATCTATCGGCCTGTGTAAGCCAAGTCTGAGATCCAGCAACCAAGGCAGCCGCGAGGAATGTATCAAATAGCAGGTTCACTTGGGCTACTGAAGAGCCAAAGAGCGTTGGCATCATCAATCGAAAAACTTTTCGAACCTCTGGATCCCGCCAGTTCCATCTCGGCCAAACAAGCAGACCGAGGCGCGCCAATGAAGGCATCTGGAAGGCCAATTGAAGTATTCCGGCGACCATTACTGCCCAGCCCATCGCCACAATAGGAGGGTCAGCAATACTTGACCCCCAAACTGCACCAATAATCATGCATATATTGAGAATAGCTGGGGTCAGTGCTGGTATTGCAAACCTCTGGAAGCTGTTGAGAATGCTTCCAGCAAGAGCTGTCAGGGAAACAAAGAAGATGAATGGAAAAGTTATTCTAAGCAGTTGGCTTGTGAGATGAGCCTTTTCCCCGCCCGTATCGCCGAAGCTGAAAGCCGAAGCCACCCAAGGCGCCATCAAAATGCCGGCGGCGGTGACTATCAGTAAGGCGGCCCCCAAGATCCCCAGAATGTTGGCTATGAACGAACGCAGCTCTTGACGGCGCCGCGACTTGATTTCCACCAGGACTGGAACAAATGCGCTAGCGAATGATCCTTCGGCGAATAGTCGCCTAAGAAAATTTGGGATGCGAAACGCCACCCAAAAAGCATCGCTCGCGGCGGTTGCACCGAAGGAAGCATTGATAGCCAAATCACGAACTAGCCCCAGTACGCGCGACACGAGCGTCATTGAGCTAAAAGAAATCAGACCGCGAAACAAACCTGAGCGTGTAGCGTCCTGCTTCATCTTTAAGTGCCGGATGGTCAAATCAAAAAAAGGCTAAGACCTACGGTGCGGCCCAACCACTCTATGCGCGTCTATTCAATGACTAACCCTTCAGAGGCACCCTCATCCGACCATAGCTATCCCTAGCGACCGAGCACGTCTAATACCGGATACCGGCAAAGTCTGTCAAGCGAGCCAGCTCGTTTGGGTGGTCAATCAGCCCCGCCGCCAATGACGCTTTGCGTCGCACCAGGGTCTACTGCCTTGGGGATGGCTACCGATCTGCTGACCTGTAATTGGATTGAGCGGCAGCAGAACGTCCTGATCACCGGCACCGGCAAAACATGGTTGGCGTGCGCCTAGGCCGTCCAGGCGGCGCGCAATGGCCTCCCGATTGGCTATCGACGCGTAGGGCGGCTGCCGGAAGAAATGGAATTGGCCCATGCCGATGGTTCGCTGCCCATACTGCGGGGCAGTTGGCCAAGACCAAGCTGCTCATCTTGGACGACTTCGAATTGACCCCGTTGTCCGGCCGCGGCCGCGCCGATCTGCTGGAACTGCTCGATGACCAGGTCGGATCCGGTGCCACCATTGTTTCCGGCAGATGACGGCCAAGGACTGGCATGCCTTCATCCACGATCCCGCCTTGGCCGGCGCCATCATGGACCGCCTCATCCACAGCAGCCGCAAGCTAGTCTTGAATGGCGATTTCCTGCACAAGGTCAAGGCAATCAAGTCACGGGAGTAGTCCAGTGCAGCCTCGGGCCGCCAACTGGCAGCCTCAGGCCATGGACTATTCCGAGGGTAGGCGTGGCCCTATATTTAAAAGTGCCTCGCTGACCATCTATCTCAACGGTTCAAGAATCCGCTTGCGTTCCTCCAGGCAGTCATCTGCGTCGCCGAGGACCTCGTAGGTGACCACGGATCTATTTGCTCCAGCGGACTGGATCAGTATCCGAGCAAGCTCACCGACCAGATCGTGGAACAGGTGGTAGAAGACGCCACCATTGGGCAAGAACATCTTGGTTGACCGCACTTCCTTGGGCCACATGCTTCAGCCTCGCTGCAGTCGAGTGGTGTCGCAGTTGCCCGCCTCCAGCAGCCAGCGTTCAGTGATCGGCTGCACCCTCAGGCCCGCCCTCGGGCTTGGCTGTAGATAACATCTGAACGAACTCAGCCTAGGCCCTGCACCTTCTTCGAACGGGGTGTTCAGTATGGCGGCGGCGTCCCATTCATTTGGCGCTGCTGTCCAGTTTGTTTGGCGCAAGTGTCCAGTTCATTTGGCGGCGGTGTCCAACTGCTTGGTTGTATTTATCCAGACTAGTGGGCGGTGTGAATGGCATTGGCGAATCACTAGTGGGCGACTTATGCTTGTAGCGGTCGGACAACTTATGCTTGCATGAACAGCTTACGCCCAAGTGCCTTTTTTGTGCCGGCGGGAAAATTCGCGGGAAAACTCAACGCTTGCGAGGTGGTTTCACGACTGGCAAGTCGTGATCGTAGCGGCCCGTAGTGGTGGGCGATTGTGCCCGGCCGCATCCTGCTTGTCGCCACGGTTGCCCTCGGTGTTGGACGTGAGCCATGCGCGCCTGATGGGTGGCAGGCCCTGCGAGGACGCCATCTGGCGCCAGATCGTGACCGTGCTGGACGCGGCGGACCGTGGCTGTGACCTGTTCGATATCGAGGAACTGCGCCGTGACTACAGCGCCGAGGAGTTCGCCAACCTGCTGATGTGCGAGTTCGTGGACGACAGCGCCAGTGTGTTCCCGCTCACGATGCTGCAGCCCTGCCAGGTCGATTACAAGCCGTTTGCCGTCCGGCCCTACGGCGACCGCGCCGTGTGGATCGGCTACGACCCGGCTGAGACCGGCGACAGCGCGGGCATCGTGGTTGTGGCCCCGCCGCTGGTGCCTGGGGGCAAGTTCCGCGTGTTGGAACGCCACCAGTTCAAGGGCATGGAGTTCAAAGACCAGGCGGCGTTCATCGAGCAGATCACCAAGCGCTATTGGGTGACCTACATCGGCGTGGATGCGACCGGCATGGGCACCTGCGTTGCTCAGCTGGTGCGCCAGTTCTTACCCGGCGTGACTGTCTTCAACTATTCGCCCGAGGTGAAAACGCGGCTGGTGCTGAAAGCCTATGACGTAATCAATGACGAACGGCAGGAATACGACGCCGGCTGGATCGACCTCACGCAGTCACTGCTGGCGATCCAGAAAACCATCACCCCGAGCGGGCGCCAGGTGACCTACACCGCCGGGCGCTCGCGTACCACCGGCCATGCTGACTTGGCTTGGGCACTCACGCACGCGCTGCAGAGCGAGCCGCTGGAAGGCGGACGGGCTGCGCGCGGCACCATGGAGATTTTCTGATGACCGACACCGACCAGAGCGCCATCGCCGCGCCGCCGGTGAGTATCGAAGCCTTCACCTTTGGCGAGGCCAGCCCTGTGCTGGAATCACGCGGCTTCCTCGACTACCTCGAATGCTGGCGCAATGGCCGCTACTTCGAGCCACCGGTGGATCTGCAAGGGCTGTCGCGCACAACGCGCTCCAACCCGTACCTGCACAGCGGCCTGACATTCAAACGCAACATGCTGGTGCGCACGTTCCGACCGCACCGGCTGCTGAGCCGTGAGGCGTTCTCGCAGCTGGCGCTGGACTACACCACCTTCGGCATGGGGTATGTCGAGCGTCGCCGCCCCATGTCAGGAGCCGCGCACAGTCTGGCGGTGCCGCTGGCGCAGTACGTGCGCCGTGGCGTGCAGCCCGGTGAGTTCTTCCCGGTGCGTGCCGCACGGGTAGAGCATGAGTTTCCCGCCGGTGAGGTGTTCCAGCTGCGAGAGGCAGATGCTGATCAGGAGATCTACGGCCTGCCGGAGTGGATGCCAGCCGTAGAGGCCGCGCTGCTGAACGAGTCGGCCACGCTGTTCCGCCGGAAGTATTACAACAACGGTTCGCACGCCGGCTACATTCTCTACATGACCGACCCCCAACCCGAGGGCTTGGACGTGGACGCGTTGCGCGACGCGCTGCGGCAGTCGCGCGGGCCGGGCAATTTCAAGAACCTGTTCGTGCACTCGCCCAATGGGAAGAAGGACGGCTTGCAGGTGACCCCGGTCAGTGAGGTGGCGGTCCGAGATGAGTTCACCGGGATCAAGAGTGTGACCCGCGATGACATGTTGGCGGTGCTCCGGGTGCCACCGCAGCTTCTGGGTATCGTGCCGCAGAACAGTGGCGGGTTTGGGTCGATCCGCGACGCGGCGGGCGTGTGGGCGGCGATGGAACTGGCGCCGCTGCAGACGCACATGGCAGCTATTAACGAGTGGCTGGGCCAGGACGTGATCCGCTTCGAACCCTTCGAACTGGAGGCGACCGCATGATGATTCGAGAGCGCCCGAGCTGCAGCGTGGGCGCTCACTTGTGGGCCAAGGCGGTGGAATGAATGGCGCCGATAGCACAGTGACGGCTTTATCTCGAGAACGATGGCCCGTCTTGCGTATGCGCCTGCTGTGCCGGTTGTTGTTCAAGGCTCGCTGCTTGTGATTGGCTCAACGCATCAGCGCGATGGAGCGATTCCGCCTCCGGTGCGCGAAGCGCATCCATCGTACTCATATGGCCTCGACGATGGGCGGGATCGTCCATTGCTCCCTCGACTATGAAGACCCTCTCACCTCGAGCTAGGTTCTCTGTCGGATTGTTCAAGACAACATGGTCAACCCGTGAAAGGCTCTGCTCCTTCGCCAGTACCAGCAAGCTTGCAGACATGCGCTGACTCGACTCGTCCCAAGGTTTCCCATGCTCTGCGTCCAGGCGTTCCACACCTGCCCTAATCTGCATGTAGAGAGAGCGGTCAGCATCGCCGAGTTCAGGGGCTGAGGAGGATGCTCGCTGCCGTGAGGGCGAGTCGTCGCTGTCCGAACCGACTATTTCCGCAACCGCAATGCGCTCGGCGTCAAATTCTGGATCTGGCCTACGCCGCCGTTGCGTGGGTGCTATTTCCCGGTCGTAGTAGTCGCCATAGTAGAGTTCGTATGTCGCATGAGGACCAACAGACGGCGCCTCTGTCTTGAACACCTCAGCGATCTGCCCAAGTGCTTGGTTACGGTTGATCCGTCCGGCCTGGAGTTCCGCCGCAATGGTTCCGTATTGTTGTGGACGATTACCTGTGCCGGAAACGCCAATATCTGGACCGCCAGCTGCAACGATCTCACGCTGGACCTGGACATTGCTGAGAGTCGCGGCGGCTTCTCCTCGCAGCTCGCTGTTCACATAGGCTTGCTTAGAAGTTCGATTTTCGGGTTCGGTGAAGAGATGGTGCCCAACTTCGTGAGCAAGAGAACTTGCGATCCTTGAGCCTTGCCCAATCGCATTCTCGTCAATAACGATCTTGACGCCGGGTATAAGATAAGTGCCTTCACCGGCTGCCCCCCATTGGATAACGATGCCTTCACGCCTCGCCTGGGTGAGGCCCGCCTGAAGTGTTGGGGATTTTGCTAGAAGCGGCGCCAAGGAGGGGTCGTCCAATGGCGATGCGGGACGCCGTGTGGCTCCTGGGCGGCCTCCCTCCTGCGGCTGTGGCAGTCCAGATTCTTCAGTACGCTCCATGCTCCGGCTCCTTCGCAATAACAGGGATCAGCGCTGACTGATCGATATGTAGGTCAGCGTCACGTTATCGGAATCGAGTCCGAGCACGACCTTTGCATCGTTCACCTGCGCAGACCAGTAAGGGCGAGAGCCAGGCGCGTCAGGCCGAGGTGGATGTTTGGTCGAGTTTTCCCAGATGATTTCCTTGAGCGCAATGCTTGGTGGTGCGATCTCAAAGATCAGGTTCGCGAGCGCAGGATCGTCAGCAGCACTTCTCAGCCTGATGTTCCGGACCTCAAGGTCGCCCAACATTCCGTGTTCTGCGATCCGTTCGTCCATCACGTCCTGGCGTGTCGGCTCTCCCAGATGCGTGTGGAGCTGTTCATTTAACGCGTCGACATCATCAAAACGTACACTAGACAGGCGCTCGATGTCGTTCTTGAATCGCTCCATACCAATTTCACTCCCTGATTTGACGGACTGTCTTTGATTAGATTTATGCGATGGGGTTGTTGAGGCACCGCTCGAACACGCTGACAGTATCAACGCTGAAACGGCTATTGAGAGGCAGCGATACGCTGCAAGCCGGAGGTGACTCCGATCTCCGCGCCTTGATGAAGTAGCGCATTTGTCGAGCCATGCATCCATGAAGGTACCTCTCGCGCCAGGAACACTGTCCCGAATCTAGCACAACGTCTTGTGATGCACGGGTCGGAACCCCCACCTGATAGCGATTTTGGGAGATTTCGCGCAGTGTTAGATTATTCGTTTAGTTGGAAGGGGCGAGCTATGGGTGGGCAAGAGGAAGCAATCGCGACAACCAGGGAGGTTGCAATCAACCATTTCTTTGAATTCATTGCTTTCATCGTGCGCCATGTTGGGTGAGTAGGAAACTTCTGTTGGGTTACAAGCAGCAGGACCTGTATATAGCCTCAGACATCTCGTTGGATCGCTCTATCTGGTTGGGCTGCAACAGTTTGGAGAGTCTCGCAATGGACGCCGCCGATTGGCTATTGGGGTGCGCGCGCTGATATGCGGGCCAGTATGCAAGGCTCTTTTCAGGGGATTTATCGGCAATGATCCCTCGGTCATGGATGTCAGCAAGGGCTTCAATCGAGTCGACGCTTCCCTGTGATACCGACTCATTTAGATAATCAATCGCATCCCTTCGATAATTGGTTATTCGTTCCGGATCCTTGAGCGCTTCAGTCAAGTTTCCAATGATGGCTTTCGGGTCTTTGGCGAAAATCAGTCTTGCTTCGACCGACCCTTGGGCGGCAGCAAGAGAGAGCCAATTCTCATCTCCGAGTTCCGTTCGCCCTATCAGCCCTTGGCAGTGGCCAATCTCCTGGCCGATTTCCACTGATGCGTAGGCCTTGTACTCATCGGCATCACCTGAGTTAAGCGCCCGCTTGCAACTGGCAATGCGGTTATGGATCTCATAGCTCGACTGGGCATCGCCGGCCCGTGCAGCCGCGATGCGCCTGTCAATGTATTCCGAGGCGTCGCCTTCGTAGTGAGGTGTTTCGATCTTGAGCAGAAATGCCTTGCCACCCAAAGCCACTGTTGATTCGATGGATTGGTGTGGCGAACGCAAGGATTGATGAATGCTTGATTCAGATGCGATATCCGTTGACGAAGTGCTTTTTTCACTGAGAGGAACCTCATCTCCTTTGCTTCCTGTGACATCGGATGGTCTGCAGGCCAACCAGGAAATGGTTGCGACTACGCCGATGACGAGCATTCCATATATGAGAATTCTACTGATCTTCACCTGATTCCTTTTCCCTTGTCGTCGCGGAGCTTTGCGATGGACTGGACCTCGGGCCGTGGTGATAACTGATTTCGGCGCTGATCCCCTGCCTCTCGATTCCCGGGGTTTCATATTGCGGGGTGATATTCACTGTCAACCAGAAATTCGTTGCAGCTGGCTACGCTTGGCTCTTGGGTGTTCTCAATCACGCATCGGTAGACGTAAAGCGACAAATACCCTTTCTCGGAAGGCGAGCGCATGAGTGGCAAAATGGCCATTCCGTGCCGCGGTAGCAATTGGCTTGTTCTCTCGCTAGCCCGACGGCGGCTGCCGCAGTTGCGATCTCACCGCGAAGGTTGCGCCCTCCCTCGTGGTGCGGCCGCGACGCGATCGCGTTGACCGTTGGCGTTGGTGTATCTGTAGCGGAACTTCAGCCCACCGCCAGCCAGCTTCCGCACATTCGGCCGGCCCACACCACGCGACGCTGGATCCGAGGCACGTTGACCGATCGGCAAGGCGGCCAGTCCGTTCTCTCCGAGCATTCCCTTCATTGCGCCCATTGGCGACCGCTCGGCGACCTTTTGTCAGCGGAAGGAGGTGCACAAAGATGAGCGAAGATGGTCGCGGGGCCTGGGAATCAGCCGCGTGGTTTACGGCTGGAAGGTCTGTGGAGGCGCGTGGAAGCGCTGTAGAGGTCCCATAATCCGTCGATTCCAGATTCGAATCGTGATGGGCCCCCACGCGACCTCGCACGACTTGTTGCAGATCTCATTGCCCCCCGCCCCCCGCGCGACCCGGAGCGTCGGTACCATCTGATCCGCACACAGGGATCGACCATGCCCAACACCGCTACCCCGGTGGAAGACTTCACCACCGAAATCGAAGACAGCCGGCACCTGTTCGCCTGGTGTCTGGTCCACTATGGCCAGGTGCCCGAGGCGCAGGCGCTCGAACAGGCACGGAAGCGCTATCCCGACCAGAACCCCGGCCGCGAATACGAACACGCGCTGATCTTCCACGACGAGCCCTGGCACTGGGCGATGCTGCACATGAAGGGCGAAAGGTATTGGCAGCAGCACTCGGAACTGGCGCAGCCGTCGCTGGACTACGAAGCCGAATCGGACGCACTGTGCCTGGCCCGCGGTGAGCAGGTGCCACTGCTGGATGAGGACGAGTACCTGGGCGCGCTCGCGCATGCACGCCACATGCGTGCATGGACGCTTGTCCATCAGGCGGGTCGTTCGCCGGATGAAGCGCGCCAGGAGGCGCTTGGTCACTACGCGTATCATCCGCGCCATCATCGCGGGCGATTTCAGGTTCACGATCCGCGTGACGGCTGGTGCCATGTGATGAGCGCATTGCATGGCAACGACTACTGGGCGCGACCAGAGCTGCGGGAACCGCCACAGGCCTATTGGAGCGAGTCCCGCGCCTTTGTTTCGGCGCAGGGAATCCGCTTGCCGGACCCTCCGGGCTGAGGCCTGCTCAGCCAGCGAAGGCGCAGCGCCATCGATCACCGCACTCTGTGCCGAATGACACATGCCCTGCCATTTCTGCTGGCGGGAAGATGGCGGCATCCTGAAGTGGAGTGATCTGATGCCTGGTACGCTCAGTCGTCGCACCTTCCTGGCCAATGCCGCGGCTGTTCCGGCGGCCACGCTCATTCCCACCGGTGTTGCCACCCCGGCGCGGCCAAGCGT
Organism: Stenotrophomonas sp. GD03777; assembly: GCF_029842485.1. Classification (NCBI taxonomy): domain Bacteria; kingdom Pseudomonadati; phylum Pseudomonadota; class Gammaproteobacteria; order Lysobacterales; family Lysobacteraceae; genus Stenotrophomonas; species Stenotrophomonas sp. GD03777. Next base: position 16,737 of record NZ_JAOCGL010000015.1, on the reverse strand, counting down.
CACCACCGCGAGCCTGATCGACGCGGAACGCGGCGTGATCCGCTCGGCCATGGACGGCAGCGGCATCGGTGCCGCTGCCGTCTGCCTGGTCGAAGGCGGGCAGGTGCGCTGGACTGAAGGCTTCGGTCACGTATCAGGCCAGGGCAGCGTGCCCGTAGACGCCAGCACGATGTTCAGCATCCAGTCCACCTCGAAGAACTTCGCGGCGGTGGCGGTGCTGTTGGCCGTGCAGGACGGCATCCTTGATCTGGACGCGCCCATTACCCGCTATCTGCCGTCGTTCACGGTGCGCAGCCGCTTCGAGCATGCTCCACAGGAGCGCATCAGCCTGCGCCTGCTGCTTGCCAATCGCGCGGGATTCACGCACGAGGCGCCACTGGGCAACAACTACGAACTGGCGTCGCCGGGCTTTGATGCGCACGTCCGCAGCATCTCGCAGACATGGCTGCGCTTTCCGGTGGGTACGCGCTATCGCTACTCCAACCTGGGCTTCGACCTTGCCGGTCATGTCCTTGAGCAGGTTGCGGGCATCAGCTATCCGGCCTGGCTGCAGCGCCGGATCTTCGAGCCGCTGGGAATGCACGACAGTACGGCCGATGCGTCGGTCTACCTGGCAAGCAAGGTGCGGGCACTGGGAACCCAGGAAGGCCATACGCAGGTACCGCCGGTGACGCCGCTGGTGGTGTCGGGAGGCGTGTGGACCAGTGCCGCCGACATGGCGAAGTATCTTGGCTTCCTGCTCGGTGGCGGCCGATCCGGTGCGCAGCAACTGCTTGAGCCCCGTCTCTGGGACGAGATGCATGGTTTCGGCCTGGGCGGCGACTACGGGCTCGGTGTCATGCGCAGCGAACGCCTCTACGGCAGTACACCGGTGCGGCTGCTGCACCACCGCGGCGGGGGCTTCGGATTCGGGTGCGTGTTCACCTACTGCAGGCAGGCAAACGCTGGATTTGCCGCGATGTTCAATCGCGCGACGTCTGCGGGGTACGGCATCGGCGAGCGTCTGCTCGATCAGCTGTTGTCGGCGCGTTTCGGGCCCCGTCAGCCGCGTGTGCCCCTATCAAGCCTGGCGCCGATCAGGTTGACCCAGGACCAGATGCAGCAGATGGCGGGAAGCTGGATCGGGCGCAGCGGCAAGGCGAAGATCGGGGTTGCCGGAAACGGGGAGCTGCAACTGCATCGAGGGGCGCACGCCGAGGGTACCCGCTTTGCGGCCATCGACGGCGATCAACTTTTCACTGTGGACACCGATGGAGAGGTTGCGACGTACCGTTACCATGCGGCGACGGACATGCTGCCGGCGTACCTGGAATGCAGCAACGGCGAGGATGGCCTGGACCAGAACGATCCCATCGATGGGCCCACCGGGCCGCAGGCGCCCCATTGGCAACCCTGGCTGGGACGCTATCGCGTTGACCAATGGGGCAGACCATCGATGTTCGTTGTGCTGGAGCAACGACACGGCTGGCTGTACATCGATGGCATCCGCCTGGTTGCTGAGGTGGAGCCAGGATTGTTGTTCACCAGCGATGGCGAAGCGGTGGATTTTCGCGGCTCCCAGCCGACATGGCGCAACCTGCGCCTGCGGCGCGTCGCGCCCATGGGCCAGGGGTGATGGCGGCATGCCGCGCGCTCATCCGCGCCGCCCACGCCCATCGATGCTGTAACGTCCCGCCCCGGTGCACGCCAGCAGCAGGAAGCCGCCGGCGAGGCCCAGGTTCTTCAGGAACATGATCTGCTGGGTCTGGTCGGCGAAGTTGTGGTGGAAGATGAAAGCGGTGACCAGGCTGAAGCCTGCGAGCACGACCGCCACCAGCCGGGTCTGGAAGCCGAGCAGGATGCACAGGCCGCTGCCGATTTCGAACGCGATGGTCGGCCAGAGCAGGATGCCGGGTACTCCCATTGCCTCCATGTAGCCCTGGGTACCGCTGAGATCGCCGAGCTTGCCCAGCCCGGAGACCAGGAACAGGGCCATCAGCAGGATGCGTGCAAGCAGGTAGGCGAGCGAATGCGATGAAGTGCTCACGTCGAGGTCCTCGGAGATGGCCGACGCAGGCGATCGGAGCCCACCGGCGGTGAAGCCCGTGTCTACGCGCCGGGCAGGGCGCCTTGACAGCTGCCGCGCTGCAGTAGACCTTTCCCGCATGACGATCGATATTGAATCGCTCAGCCTTCGCGAGCTGGGTGCCCTGGTGGTTGCCGCTGAACGGCGGAAACAGCTGATTTCCAGCCGCCGTCCGGCCAGTGCGGTGCGGCGGATGCTGAAGGCCGCCGCCGCCGAAGCCGGCTACACCCTTGAAGAACTCTTTGGCGGCCAAGCCTCGGAAACACCTGCGCCCGCCCGAAAAGCCGTCCGCCGTAAATCCGGCAAAGTCGCGCCCAAGTATCGCGACCCGGAATACAAGCGCCTGACCTGGACCGGTCGCGGGCGCATGCCGCGCTGGTTGGCGTCCAAGGTGTCGATGGGCCACAAGGTCACCGATTTCCTGATTCCTGGCTTGGCCAGGCCGACCGCTGGCAGGACCAGCACCATCGGCAAGCGGACCGTCATCAAGAAGGGATGACGCTGCAGCACTGCTACCCTGCCCGGGTCTTTCAACCAAGGAGCACGGGATGGCACACGAGAGTGGCATGACGATCACGCCGAAAGCCCTGCACGCCGCCGCAGTGGCGGGCATGTTGGTCAGCCTGCTGGCCTGGGCGGTGGAATGGAGCGGGATGGCCTATGTCTGCCCGTACTGCCGCGTGCAGCGCACGGTCATCGGCGTGCTCGGCCTGCTGACGCTGTTCGCGCGCCCGGGGAGCCTCATCGTGCCCTGGTTGTCGTACACAGCGGGTGGCTTCGCGTTCGTGGTCGCAGCGATGCAGCACTTCAACGGTTGGAAACGCATTTCCGCAGGCGACTTCAGTTTCAATGAGCAGTGGTACATCGACCCTTGGCTGTTGTCGGGCTGCGCAATGCTGATCCTGGTGGCGCAGCTGATGCTGGTGCAGGCCGCCTGCCGGCGCAGCTTGCGCTGAGTGTTTCCACGCATGGCGTGGAACTACCCGTTCTGGAATACCGCCAGCTGCGCGGCGAAGGCGCGCTGGTAGGCGGGCCGCTGCGTCGCGCGGGCCACATAGGCGGCCACCGTCGGATACTCGTCGAGCAGCCCGCTGCTCTTCAGGCGCAGCAGCACCGAGACCATCATCAGGTCGCCCACGCTGAAATCGCCGTCCAGCCACGGCGCCTTGGCCAGCCATGTCGACAGTTGCGCCAGTCGCGCCCGAACCCGCTCATCCAGCATCGGCAGCCGCTGTGCGTACCACGGCTGCTCGCGCTCCAGCACCCAGGCCATGGAGCGCTCAACGATGGGGGGCTCCACCGTGTTCAGCGCAGCGAACATCCACATGATCGCGCGCATGCGGGCGTCCGGGTCGCGCGGCAGCAGGCCGGGGTGCTGTTCGGCCAGATGCAGGACGATGGCGCCGGATTCGAACAGGGTCCGGTCGCCCTCCTGCCAGGTGGGAATCTGCCCGAACGGATTGCGTGCCAGGTGTACGGGCTGCTTCATCTCGGTGAAGGTGAGCAGTTGTACGTCATAGGCTACCGACAGTTCCTCCAGTGCCCAGCGCACGCGCATGTCACGGGCCAGGCCCTGGCCACGGTCGGGGGAGGTGGCGAAGGCGGTGAGGATGGGAGGCATGGGGTCCGCAATCAAGGAGGGCTTTGATGATCTGACGAGCGAGTGTGCCGGAAATCGACATGGGTGTCGGTGCTCTGCACGTCGCCTGCACGTGTCCTGCACGCACGCACCGTCGCCGATCCATCAGTCTGCCGGGGTCATCCGCAGAGACAGGTAACAGGCATGAATACCCCCGGAAAACCCAAGCCCAGTTGGCGCCAGAGAAACGTGCTGATGGGAGCACTCGTTGCGGTCCTGATGATCGTGCTGATCATCCTCTTTGTTCCTTGGTGACCCTGCCCAGGATCGCTCGATGTGATCCACGCGCCACCGCCGCGTGAAAAAGTCAGTGCGGGTTGGGTGAAGTGATGTGCGTATCAATCGCTGCTCACCCGGGAACCACACGAGCATGTCCACAGTGGATACGCAGGCAGCGCAGTCGAAGCTGCTTTTCTCCCCTGAAACGAAGATACAGGAGCAACGCCATGAGCACCCAGTCCACCATCGAACACCGTCTCAACGACCTGATCGAGATCGCCCGTGACGGCAAGTCGTTCTATGAAGAAGCCGCAACCAAGGTGAAGGATGCCGAGCTGTCGGCCCTGTTCACCCGCATTGCCGGTGTCAAGGGTCGCATCGTGGCCGCATTGAGTGGCTCGGTGGCTGCCAGCGGCGGCAAGCCGGCCGAGCATGGCACCGTGGTGGGTTCGATGCAGCAGTTCTACGGCAAGGTGCGTGCAGCCTTCGGTGACACCAACTATGGCTATGTGGCCGAGCTGGAAGAATCGGAGGACCGCCTGCTGGGCGCGTTCAAGGACGTGCTGAAGGACAACGAGCTTCCGCCGGCGGTCCGCCAGGAAGTCACCCAGCTGTTGCCGGAAGTGCAGGAATGCCACAACGTGATGCGCGCGCGCAAGCATGCGATGAAGGCGGCCTGACGATCAGCGGCGTCCCACTCCCCAGGGACGCCGCGGCCGGGGCGGCACCGCTGCCCCGGCCACCCTGAATCGGTCGCTGCTACACTCTTTCCGGTTCCGCACTGCCAACAATGAGCACCATGAACAACGGGAACGGTCCGCAGACAGTTCGCTGAGCCGCAACAACGACGCAGACGTTGTTGCGGTGAACATCCCTGCGATGCATGCGAAGTGGATGGATCACCGCCGGACTCATTCTGGGCGGAGACTCCCCATGTTCAATCGACAGGCCCCGCGTTGGGCCCATACCCTGCCATCGGCCATTGCGCTGATGGCGCCGTTCGACCTCCTGGCCTCGCTGGCCATGGATATCTATCTACCTGTAGTGCCCTTGATGCCCGGCGCGTTGGGAACATCGCCTGCGCGGGTGCAATTGACGCTGAGCATCTACCTGCTGGTGCTCGGCGTCGGCCAACTGCTGTTCGGCCCGTTGTCCGACCGGATCGGGCGCCGCCCCGTGCTGTTGCTGGGGGCGCTGCTGTTCACCGTTGCCTCGTTTGCGCTGGCGCTGTCCAGCAATAGCGGGTTCTTCCTGGCCTGGCGCACAGTGCAGGCGATTGGCGCGTCGGCAGCGCTGGTAGCGACGTTTGCCACCGTCCGCGACGTATACGCGGATACACCGCAGGGGGCGTCCTTGTATGGACTGTTCGCTTCGATGCTGGCCTTCGTGCCGGCACTGGGGCCGATGCTGGGTGCACTGGTGGCTGCGGCAGCAGGCTGGCGTGCGATCTTCGTGCTGCTGGGTGTGCTTGGCCTGGTCGCCGTCCTGCGTGCGCAACGCCTGTGGCAGGAAACCCGACCCGCAGGGCGCAGGGACGCTGGACCGGCACTGCAGAAAATTCTTCGCAGTGGTGCCTTCTGGGTCTACACGCTGGGATTCAGTGCCGCGATGGGCACGTTCTTCGTGTTCTTCTCGATCGCACCGCGCGTGCTGGTCGAGCGCATGCAGTACTCCCAGATCACCTTCAGCCTGGCGTTCGCGACGGTGGCACTGGTGATGATCCTCATGTCGCGCATGGCGAAGACGTTCATCGCGCGCTGGGCGGTGCCTGGCACATTCGTGCGTGGCCTGTGCGTGATGGTGGCGGGCGTGTTGTTGATGGCGCTCGCTGCGGAGTTGCCACTGTCATTCGCCAGCGTCGTGCTGCCCATGTGGGGCATCGCGGTGGGGCTGGTGATGGTGGTTTCGGTGGCTGCCAACGGCGCGTTGAGTGAGTTTGCCGATGCGTCGGGTATGGCGGTGGCGCTCTACTACGCGATGCAGAGCCTGATCGTGGCCTGCTTCGGAACACTGGCTACGGTGCTGCTGCCGGGCGATACGGTATGGCCGCTGGTGGCCTATGGGCTGTTGCTGCCAGTGGCCAGCCTGGTCGCCGCGGCGATGTTGCGCGGCTGCCGCTAGCCTCGGCCGGTGATAAAAAAAGGGCGGCCATCAGGCCGCCCCAATCCTTCATGAGAACACGTGACGGGAACTAGAAGCGCACCGACCAGCGCACATTCGCACTGTGGTCGCGGCTTTCACTGCCGTACTGGCCGCTGTAGCCCAGTTCCAGCTGCTGGCGCTCGGTCAGCCAGGCCGACAGGCCCAGTTCGGCCACCACCGCGTTGTCGGCGATCGGCGCGCCGTTGACCGCAAACGTCGTGCTTCCGTTGGCGAAGGCCAGGTTGGCGACCTGGCTGCGATCACCGGAAGCGCGGCGATAGCCGACGCCACCGCGCAGGTGCAGCCAGCTCTCCTGCTGGAACGAAGCCTTCAGTCCCTTGTCGAAGCGCAGGCCGGCAGTGGCAATCGTGGTTCCGGTATCGTCCACCTTGCCCTGCAGTGCCGCTGCTCCACCGCGTTCGTTGACGCGCTTGAGGTCCACTTCGACACGTGCGACCTGCAGGTAGGGCTCCAGCCCGGCTTCCGGGCCACCGAAGCGGTAGCCGGCTTCGATGAAGGCTTGGCGGGTGCGGGCGTCGTAGCGCGCGCTCAGGCTGTCGCTGAAGCCTGCGAAGGCGACATCACGCGTACTCTTCACCTCGTGCTTGCTCCACGCCACACCACCGCGCAGGCCGAAACCGCCCCAGTTGTGGCTGGCGTAGGCACCGAAGTGGGTGTTGTCGATCTTCGACTTGGCGCGACGCTCCTGCTGCTTCACGTCGGTGCGGCCCGTGCCGGCCAACACGCCGACCTGCCAGCCGGAGAACTCGCGGTCGATGCCGACCAGCAGGCCGTTGCTGTTGGCTTCGGTGCGGGCAGTGTTGACGTCACCGTCCAGCTTGCTGTTGCCACCGATGGCCTGCACCCATGCACCCGTCGCGTCACCCACGTCGCTACCGGGTGCGGCGGCGCCGGCACGGCGTGACAACGCGGCATCGCGCACGTAGCGGCTGCCCTCGACCAGGGCGATGGCCGTGGCCGGATGCAGCTCGCCGCTGAGGCCATCGAGCACGCCTCCGACCTGCTGCGGGAACAGCTGGGTCAGTGGTTTGGGCAGGCCCTGGGCGATCGGCAGCAGGTCGGCGGCGGCCGCCACGGCACGCTGGTTGGGCGTGTGCGCGGCGGTGGTCAGCGATGCACCACGGGCCACATCGATGCGCGTGCCGTTGGTGCCGTAGGCCAGGCTGAACTGCAGGAACGGGGAGAACGCGCTGAAGTCGGTCTTGGCGAACTGGCCGTTGATGCCTCCGTCGGCACGCAGGAAGTTGAACTGCTCGCCGAGGTAGTACACACCCGGCTCCGGCAGCGCGACCAGCGTGCCGCCAAGGGTGGCGGTGCCGGTCACGTGCAACTGGTCACTGCGGCCACCCGGGGCCAGCTCGGCGGCATAGACGCCGGTGGCACCCTGCACGTAGTTGCCGTTGATGGTCAGCGTGCCGATCGAGTTGCCCGGCGCGATGATGCCGTCCACGCGGGTATTGCCGAGCGTGCCGACGCCCTTCAGCAGGCCGTTGGCGCCGACCGTGGTGGTGCCGCCGGTCTGCGTGCCGTTGAAGGACACCACGCCGCCATTGATCACCAGGTTGCTGTTGTTCAACACGCCGCTGGCGCTGACCGCGCTCACGCCACCGGTAGTGGTCAGTGCGGTGGAGACCAGGCTGCCGTTGAGCAGCAACTGGCCACCCTGTACTTCGACTGCCGAGGTGAGGGTGTTGGTGCCGTTCAATTCCAGCGTACCGTCCTGCAGTACCGCGCCGTTGAAGCTGTTGTTGCCGCTCAGGCGCAGCCAGCCGATACCGGATTTGGTCAGCTTGCCAGGGCCACCGATGTCGTTGGTCCAGTTGTCCCAGGCATCGCCTTCCCAGACTTTCAGGCCGCCGGCTTTCTGGTTCATCACCACGTTGGTGTCCACGCGCAGCGAGCCATAGCCTTCGATGGCCTTCTTCAGATCCACCATGCCCCAGCCGTAGATCGGATCGATGCCCGCTGCACCCAGGTCGCGTGCGGTGGTCAGCAGCACGTCGCGGACCTGGGCGTTGTCCAGATAGGGGAAGCGCTCCATCAGCAGGCCGAGCGCGCCGGTGATGTGCGGCGCCGCCATCGATGTGCCCGTCTTGGTGCCATAGACATACTGGGTGTTCTCGCTGTCGATGATCAGCCGCACGTAGGCGGAGGTGTTTTCGATGCGGCCCTGGATATCCCCGGAAACGATGGTGCTGACGATGTCGGTGCCGGGTGCCGAGATGCACCAGTTGGCGGCAACGCCACAGATGCTGGAACTGCCATCGATCACGTAGTCCGTTTCGCCCGCAGCGGCGTTGGGCCGGCGGACGTTGGCCACGGCCAGCCAGTACGGTTCCAGTTCGGGCTTCCAGCGCGGCATGGCGGCCGTGATGCCGGCGACGGCGCCGCTGCCGTTGCCAGCCGACCAGACCTGGATGAGGGTGGAGCCCGGGGTATCGCCATTGCTGGCGTAGATGCTGCCGTACACGCCGTAGTCGGCACCGATGTTGGCGTACTGCTGGTCCAGCGCGGCGGCGGTCATGTTGCGCGTGGAGATGCCCCAGCTGTGGTTGATGGCACGCACGCCCTGCGCCTGGATCTGTGCATACATGTCCAGCGTGGCGGCGTCATCCGGATCGGTGCGGTAGACCGCGCGCGGGCGATAGTAGTTGTCCGGATCCAGGCGCCACTCATAGTAGGTGTCGCCGAACACGCGGGCGGCGGTGAGATCCGCACCAAAGGCCACGCCATGCATGCCGGTGCCATTGCGGTTTGCGCCGATGGTGCCAAGCACATGCGTTCCGTGGTCGGCGTAGCTGAAGCCATAGGGCTGGCCGGCCGCGATCAGGCGTGCCGCGAGTGCGGCCGGAACGCCGGCACCGAGGCCATAGTAGTTGTAGCCGGGCTGTTCGCCGCGGGTCTGCCCGCAGGCACCGGTCCCCGCGACCACACCCGGCGTCGGGCAGTCGGCACCGATGGTGATGCTGGAGGTATTGCGTCCTGCAAACTCCGGATGCGCCAGTGCGGACCCCGAGTCGAACAGCGCCAGGCGCACACCCTTGCCGGTCAGGCCGCGTGCATAGGCGTAGTCCGCGCCCATCGCACCCAGGCCCCAATCGGCGTTGAACTCATCGCTGCGCCAGCTGGCCGGATCGCCCGGGTTGCCAAGAACGGCGGTGCTGCTGGCGGCAGGTGCAGCGGCCGTCGCTGCGGGTGCAGCGTTGGCAGCAGGCTGCGCCCATGCAGCCTGCATCTGGCGCTGCTGCTGCCAGGCCTCGAGTGATTCGCTGGCCATGGCCGGCAGTGCAGCGGCCAGCAGCAGCGAGCTGGCGACGGCAAGCGCCAGCGGGCGGTGCGACAGGGAGCGGGACGAACGGCCGTACAGCGGGTGATTCATCGGACAACTTCCTTGGTTGACGGACATCAAGGCCGTTAACGCAACGGCATGGCGATATCCCCCAGTAATGTGAAGGGATTTTTATGAACGTGTTAATGTTTTGTGATCGGTGCACGACGTGGCTCCGCCGGGCCGGGCACCGCGACCTTTCTTGCCGAGGCCTTGGAGCCGTCCATGCGTAACGCATTGCGTAAACCACAGTTGGCGATATTGGGTAGTGCCGATCCTGGCAGCGACGCGTTCGAGCGCGCAGCTGAAGCAGGGCGTTTCCTGGCCGTGCAGGGCATCACGCTGGTCAGCGGCTGTGGCAGTGCCGCTACGCGGGTAGCTGCCGAGCAGGCAGTAGCCGCCGGTGGCCAGGTGCTCAGCGTGATCCCGGAAAGCGGCATGCCGGCAGCCGATTGGCCCGCCACGGTGGTGGTGCCCTGTGGCATGGGCGATGCGCGCAACCTGATCATGGCCCTGGCCGGTGATGCCTGCATCGTGATCGGCGGGCGCGCCGGTACGATCTCGGAGGTTTGCCTGGCCTGGCTGCACAAGCGGCCGCTGCTGCCGCTGGTGGGGGCCGGTGGCTGGTCCGATGCGCTGCCGGACAACCCGCCGGACGAGCGCGGCAATTCGCCGATCCTGCCGTGGCGCAACATTGATGAGCTGGCCGGACAGCTGCGTGTGCTGGGGTTACTGCACCGCTGAGTCGAGCGGCATCGGCCTTCACCCAGCGTCCCGTGTGCAGCGCTAAGGTGGCCCGGCCTGGGCTCACCAGGCTAATCAAGGAGCGATGTCGATGCGCACTTTCAGGAAAGTGATCGCCGGTGTTGTGTTCGCGTTGGCCTGCAGCGGCTCGGTGGCCGTGGCCGGACCAGTCCAGCCCTGCGATCTGCCCTGCTGGAAGGCTTACCAGGCATGTGTGTCCGGTGGTGGTGATGCCATGGAATGCCAGTACGAATACGATCGATGTGTCATGGAGCGCTGCGGCGCGGTGTAAGCCCAGCCATGCTCGGCTGAAGACGGGCCTCGTCCGTGGCGGGGCTCTTCTGTTCGTGCGCAAGGTCGGGCAGTCTCGACACGTTCTTCCTGGTGGAGTGGAACATGGCCGTCAAGCGTGTCGTCGCCAACATCGCCACGTCCGATCCCTCACGTGCCGCTGCGTTCTATGGCGAGCCGCTCGGCATGCCGGTGGTGATGGACCATGGCTGGATCGTCACCCATGGCGGGCAGAGCAGTGCGCTGGCGCAGGTCAGCTTCGCCAGTGAAGGAGGCTCGGGCACGCCGGTGCCGGACCTGTCGATCGAAGTGGACAATCTGCAGGACGTGCTGCAGCGCATGCGCGCGGCCGGCATCGCGCTGGAATATGGCCCGGCCGACGAACCCTGGGGCGTGCGGCGCTTCTTCGTCCGCGATCCGTTCGGTCGGCTGTTGAACATCCTTGCCCACGCCTGAGCGGTGGATGGTGCCTCGCCACGCCTGACGGTGCGCGCGGGACGATGACCGTCTACCGGCGTGCTGGCCCTGCTCGCGGCATCCGGGCTGCTCCGGCAGCCCAGGCGCGCCTGGACGCGCCGCGGTCAGCTCTGCTGGCGTTGTGGACCGTCCCTCGTTGGCGTCGCTTCGGCCGCTTGCCGCTGCTGCCGTGCATTGGCGTGGCGAGCGTGCCCGCCTTCGCGGCCGATCGCTGCCATGTGCTGGCGGTTGCGGCTGATCGCCTCGCCGCCCTTGCGGCCGGCCACGCGTGCCTCGGCCGGGCTGAACTCGTGTGCATTGCCGGACGCATGCGCGGCGCGTCCTCCCTTTGCGGCGATCGCGCGCTGCTTGTCCTGGTCCATCGAGGCGAAGCCACGATGGGAAGTGCCGTGGTGCTGGCCGGCCATGGGAAGGCTCCCGTTGCATGGAAGGGAAGCTCATCCTTGCCGGTGCCCGGCTAACGGAGTGTCCGCACCGGTGCGGCTGCCTTCACGCCGCACCGTACTGCTTTTCACGGCGCAGGTACGCTGCTGCGCGCGCCGCCCTGCGTGGCCAGGACGAACTGCACCCTTCACCTAGGCCGGACAGCCGGCCGCGCAGTGCGCACGTTGGAGCTGCGCCTGGGCAACGGCGGCTGGACCTTCCTCAGCGAAATCGAAATGGCCGCAGAGCAGTAAGGCTTCAGGGCTGGCGGGCGTCCTGCAGGCGCTGCGCGAAGGGCCGCTGTGCGAGCGCTGCAAGGGCGTCGCGTAGTACCTGCTCCAGCGGCTGCCCCAGATCGGCATCGAGGCTGCGCGCCGCACGCGCGGTGGCCTGCCATTGCGCCTGCAGCGCAGGCATCGCGCGCTGTGCGCGGGGGCTCAACTGCAGGATGCGTTCACGCCCATCGTCGCTGCTGGACGCGTGCAGCCAACCATCGCGCACCATCGCCGCCACGGTCTGGCTGAGCGCCGAATGGCTGAGCCCGCAGGCCGATGCCAGGTCCTTGATCCGGCAGGGGCCCTGCGCCATCAGCGTGCGCAGCACCGGTGTGTAGCGGGGCCGGTAGTCCAGTTGCAGGTCCCGGTAGGCGTGCTCGACCGCCGGGTCCAGCTGGTCGAGCAGGGCGCGCAGCAATGTGCCGAGCGTGGCGTGTTGGAGATCCATGACCAGGATGATATATAAGCGCTTATATATCTTCAACGCGGAGTTGGTTGATGGCCGTGTCCTGGATGCTCATTGCGTTGCTGGCAGGGGCCTGCCCGGCGCAGGACGGAGTGCTGCGCGCGGCGGCCACCGCCGTGCAGGCGCAGTACCTTGACGAGGCGGAGGGCGCCCGTATCGCCGATGCCCTGCGCACCTGGTCGGTGCAGCAGCGCTATGCGGACAGCTGTTCGGATCCGGTTGCGTTCAGCGCACGCCTGAACCAGGACCTGGACATGTTCGATGGCCACTTCCATGTTGAACGCGTGGACGCAGCGGCCGGCCAGGACGACTGGTTGATGGCCTGGCGCGCCGATGCCCGCAGCAATGGTGCCGGCGTGCGCGAGGTTCGGGTGATGGAGGGCAACATTGGTTACCTGCGCCTGAGTACCTTCTATCCGCTGGATCTGGCGCGCCCGAAGTTCGCTGCGGCCCTTTCCCTGCTGGCCGACACCGATGGCCTGGTGCTGGATCTGCGCCAGAACGGGGGCGGCGACGATGCAAGTGCCGACCTGCTGGTACGCACGCTGCTGGACGCGAAGATCGACGCGGTGCAGCAGCTGGACCAGCGCGGCCGGCGCACGCCGGTACCGCTGCCGCCTGCCAGCCTGCCTGCGTACCTGAAACCGCTGGTGGTGCTGATCGACCGCCGCACCGGTTCGGCGGCCGAGTTCGTCGCCTATTCGCTTCAGGCACTGGGCCGCGCGCGGATTGTCGGCACGCGCAGTGGCGGTGCCGCGCATATGTTTGGTGATCCTGTGCTGCTGCCCGATGGCTATCAGATCAGTATTCCCGACCGGCAACCCATCAATCTGCGCACCGGTGGAAACTGGGAACGTACTGGCGTGAGGCCTGATGTGGCCGGCGGCGACGATCCGCTGTTCATCGCGCGGCAACTGCTGGCGTCTGCGAAGTCGTCAAGATGAACGCACGATTGCATGGCTGTCCTATCGCGGATGCGCGATTGCATGCCTAGAATCGAAGCATCCCGGTAGTTCCCGGGCGCTTCGAGTGAATGGACTCAATGAAGATTCTGTTGACCGGCAGTTCCGGCCGCATCGGGCGCGCGATCTTCGGTGCGTTGGCGGCCGCCCACGAAGTGGTGGGGCTGGACCGCAGTCCGTTTGCCACCACGCGCATCATTGCCGATGTCAGCGATCGGCAGGCCGTCGCGCGCGCGGTGCAGGGCGTGGATGCGGTCATCCATACCGCGGCCCTGCATGCCCCGCATGTCGGCCTGGTGCCGGATGCGGTGTTCCAGCAGATCAACGTGGAGGCCACCGCACACCTGCTGCAGGCGGCACGCGAAGCCGGTGCACGGCGCTTCGTGCTGACCAGCACCACTGCGTTGTATGGCCATGCCGTGGTGGCCGGTGGCTGCCGTTGGATCGACGAAGACACCGAGCCGCTGCCGCGCACGATCTACCACCGTACCAAGCTGCAGGCAGAGACCCTGGCCGAAGCCGCCGCCACGCCGGGCTTCAGCGTTCGCGTGCTGCGCATGGGCCGGTGTTTCCCGGAACCGCCCGAACGGATGGCGATGTTCCGCCTGCATCGCGGCATCGACGCCCGCGATGTGGCCAGCGCACATGCTGCACTGCTGCTCGACGAAGGCGCCCGGTTCGCGCGCTATCTCGCCTGCGCACCGACGCCGTTCCGGCGCGAGGACTGCCTGGAACTGGCCACCCACCCGCGCAGCGTGCTGGCCCGTCGCGCGCCGCAGCTGCTGGCCGAGTTCGAACGCCGTGGTTGGCCGCTGCCATTGAGCATCGACCGTGTCTATGACAGTGCCCGCCTGCGCAGCGAGCTGGGCTGGCAACCGTGCTTCGGGCCGGACGACGTACTGCAGCAGTATGCCGTCGGCAGCATCGAGGTACTGCCGCGGGCACAGTGGATCAAGGACCGCGTGGCCGAGTGAGGGCATCGCGAGGGGGGAACGCTGAGCCGACCCTGAGCGGATTCAGGAATGTGCAGGCCGACCGCCTCAACCTCGTTGGCGGGCGGCCGCTAACCCAGTGCGCTTCCAGCGCCGGGCGCGCCCCGGCTGCCGGTGGCCTGCGCGACGGATCGCGCGCCTGCGCGGTGCCCTCGTGGTGCCGGTCGTCCTGAACTGCTTGCGGACCCTCCCATGTCTTCTTCCCGCTCTGCCACTGCCCAACGCCCGGGCAGCATCGCCCACAAGTTGATGCTGGGCACCGCCGTGATCGCGCTGCTGTGCTTCGGCCTGACCGCCTTCCTGATCTACCGGCAGGCCAGCGCCAGTCTGATCAGCGCCTCGCGCCAGACCATGACCAGCGAGGCCAACGCTGAGGCGCGCCAGGTGGCGGCTGATCTGGGCACCGCTTTCGCCAGCAATGACGCCATGGTCGAGGCCGTGCTGGCCCAGCGTGCCCGTGGTGACATACCCGGCCGCGCCAGCCTGGCGGCGGTGCTCGGCGAACAGCTGCGTGCTCATCCTCAATGGCTGGGCAAGAGCACCATGTGGGAGGCCGATGCCTTCGACGGCAAGGATGCGGAGTTCGTCAATACCGAAGCACACGATGCCACCGGCCGCTACATGAGCTACTGGGCCTGGCAAGACGGCAAACCGCAGCAGTCGGTGATGACCGACTACACCGAGACTGCCAGCGGTTCCGGTGACTGGTACATGGTGCCCAGCCGCGACAAGCTGCCCAAGGTCAGCGAACCTTACGCCTATGACATCGCCGGCCAGAAGGTGCTGATGAGCACCCTGAGCACGCCGATCATCGAGAACGGCAGATTCCTGGGCGTGTTCACCGTCGACTTCTCGCTGGCAGCGCTGCAGAAGCACCTGGCAACGCTGAAGCCGATGGGGGCTGGCCGCGTCGAACTGCTGTCGCCCAAGGGCGTGGTGCTGGCCTCGGCCAATGCCGCCGAGATCGGCAAGCCGCGCAACGATGCCCTGACCCGCAGCATGCTGGCCGACATCGCCGCCGACCGTCCGTTCGAGGCCTTCAGCCCCGACGCGGCCGGCAACGTACGCGTGTATGTGCCGCTGCGCGTGGGCGACGCCCCGCAACGCTTCGCGCTGGGCGTGGTGATGCCGCATGCGGTGATCGTGTCTGAGGCACGCCAGCTGCTGTGGCTGACCCTGCTGGTCGGCGTGATCGCCGCGCTGACCCTCAGCGCCGGCGTCTACGTGCTGCTGCGCCGCCTGGCGATCCGCCCGTTGGCCGAAGCGGTACGCGTGGCCGGTGATGTCGCCGCCGGCAAGCTGGACAGCACGCTGCCGGCGCGCAGCAACGACGAAGTGGGGCGCCTGCTGGACGCAATGCAGGGCATGCGTGGGCAGTTGCAGTCGGTGATGGCTGCGCAGGCCGAAATGGCGCGCCGCCACGATGCCGGTGAACTCAGCTATCGCATGGATGCTGCGGCCTTCCCGGGCGAGTACGGCCGCATGGTGGCCGACAGCAACCAGCTGGTGGCCTCCAGCAATGCGGTCACCCAGCGCCTGGTTGAAGTGATGCAGCGCTATGCCGTGGGCGACCTCAGCGTGGACATGGAAGCGCTGCCGGGCGAGAAGGCGGTGTTCACTGCCGCAATGGCGACCACCAAGCGCAACCTGGCTGCGATCAACGAGCAGATCCAGCAGCTGGCCGCCGCCGCCGCCGCCGGTGACTTCGCCGTGCGCGGTGATGCACTGCGCTTCGACCATGATTTCCGCCGCATGGTGGAGACGCTGAACACAATGATGCAGGTCAGCGACCACAACCTGGCGGCACTGTCGACGCTGCTGCGCGCGATCGCCGCCGGTGACCTCAGTGCCCGCATGCAGGGCGACTTCCACGGCGTGTTTGCGGTGATGCGCGACGATGCCAACAGCACCGTGCAGCAGCTGACCCAGATCGTCGGCCAGATCCAGCAGTCGGCGGCCAGCATCCGCCTGGCCGCCGGTGAGATCGCCGCCGGCAACAGCGACCTGTCGCGCCGCACCGAACAGCAGGCCGCCAACCTGGAAGAAACCGCCGCGTCGATGGAAGAACTGACCTCCACCGTGCGCCAGAATGCCGACCATGCGCTGCAGGCCAACACGCTGGCCGGTTCCGCAGCGGGTGTGGCCAGCGAAGGCGGCCAGGTGGTCAGCCAGGTGGTGCACACCATGGAGCAGATCGAGGCGTCTTCGCAGCGTATCGCCGAGATCATCTCGGTGATCGATGGCATCGCGTTCCAGACCAACATCCTGGCGCTGAACGCGGCAGTGGAAGCGGCGCGCGCCGGTGAACAGGGCCGTGGCTTCGCAGTGGTGGCCAGTGAAGTGCGGGCGCTGGCGCAGCGCTCGGCGGGTGCTGCAAAGGAGATCAAGGAGCTGATCGACGCCTCGGTGGCCCAGGTCGGTGCCGGTGCGCAGCTGGTGCACGGTGCGGGGCGCACCATGCAGGACATCGTCGGTCAGGTCGGCCGGGTCAACGAAATCATGGCCGAGATCTCGGCCGCGTCGCGCGAACAGTCGGCCGGCATCGAGCAGGTCAACCAGACCGTGGTGCAGATGGACGAAACCACTCAGCAGAACGCCGCGCTGGTGGAGGAAGCCAGTGCCGCCGCCCGTGCGATGGAGGAGCAGGCCGAGCAGCTGGCGGTGGCGGTGTCGCGCTTCCGCCTGCAGGCCGA
>NZ_JAOCGL010000149.1:0-7077 GCF_029842485.1 Stenotrophomonas sp. GD03777 | reverse complement strand
AGGCCCAGCTGCGGCCGCCGCTGCCCGGTTCCGGCGCGTCGCGGAAGGCGAATTCGGCGGTGGGGTGGTCACGGCGGGTAGTGTCGAGCAGGCGCGCCTCGCGCAGGATTTCGCGCGCGCGCGGCTGGTCGTCGGCACGCACGATCCATACCGCCGGATAGGCGTTGGCGTTGCCCAGGTCGGTATAACTGAACTGGCCGCGGCGACGGGTCTTGTACGAGCGCCCGTTGGTCACCTTGACGTCGATCCCATGCCCGCGCAGGAGCTCGGCCACGCCTTCGACGGTTTCCACGCGCTGGCTGCTGAAGATCTGGCGCATGGGTTACTCCTTGGCCGGCACGGCGGCGGCCGCAGCCTGGTCGGGAACCACGCGGATCAGGCCTTCCTGCGCAGTGCTGGCCACCAGCACGCCGTTGCGGGTGAAGAACTGGCCGCGGGCCAGGCCGCGCGAATCCTGCGCGCTGGGGCTGTCCAGCGAGTACAGCAGCCAGTCGTCGGCGCGGAACGGGCGGTGGAACCAGATTGCGTGGTCGAGCGAGGCCATCTGCACGTGCGGGTGGTAGTAGCTGATGCCGTGCGGGAAGGTCGCCGTGCCCAGCAGGTGGAAGTCGGAGGCATAGGCCAGCAGCGCCTGGTGCAGCTCCGGGGCATCGCCGACCGGCTCGCTCAGGCGCAGCCACACCTGGTGGTAGGGCGGGCGCTTGGGCGGGTTCAACTCGTCGCGCGGGTAGACGTGGCGGAACTCGAACGGGCCGCCACGCGACAGCCAGCGCTGCACCTTGATCGGCAGCCGCTCCAGCACTTCGGCCGGCAGCGGCCGGTTCGGTTCGATGTCTTCCGGCTGCGGCACTTCAGGCATCTTGTGCTGGTGCTCGGCGCCGGTCTCGGCCTGCTGGAACGAGGCCGCGCAGAAGAAGATCACCTTGCCGTGCTGGATCGCGGTGACCCGTCGCACCGAGAAGCTGCCGCCATCGCGGGTGCGGTCCACGTCGTAGACGATCGGGTGGTCGATGTTGCCGGCGCGCAGGAAGTAGGCGTGCAGCGAGTGCACGTGGCGGCCGTTGTCGACCGTGGCCTGCGCCGCAGCCAGGGCCTGGCCCAGCACCTGCCCACCGAACACGTACTTGGTGCCGATGTCGCGGCTCTGCCCGCGGAACAGGTTGTCCTCCAGCCGCTCCAGCGTGAGCAGGTCGATCAGCTCGGAGACGACGGGTTCGGGCGTGTCGTTCAAGGGGGCGGCCACAGCAATGAGAAGGCCCCGATTATACCGGTCAGGGGTCAGATCCCTTTCGCCCGGCGAAAGGGATCTGACCCCGGGCGGGGCAACCGCTACTTGCCCAGGCGCGCCGCCAGGGCCTGGAGGGCGTTCTGCGCGTCCGGGGCGAACCAGGCCTCGACGAAACGGTCCAGCTGGATCAGGTCCGGGTGCAGCGCTTCGTGCAGGTCGGCGCGAGCGATGGCGCGGGTCAGCAGCATCGGCTGCCGAGGCTGCTTGAGCAGGTTCTGCAGCCAGGCCACGGCGCGGGCCACCACCAGGTCACCCTCAGCCAGCTCGTCGACCAGGCCGATCTGCAGCGCCTGTTCGGCCGGCACCAGCGAGCCGGTGGTCAGCAGCACGCCGGCGCGGTGCACGCCCACCGCACGGCGCAGCAGGCGCTGGATGCCCTCCGGCGCGATCAGGCCCACCTGCACCTCGTTCAGGCCGATGGCATACGGCCGCGACGGATCGGCGCTGCGCGCCATTACCCGGTAGTCGCAGCACAGGGCCAGCACGCAGCCGCCGGCCGGCGCGTGGCCGGTAATCGCTGCGACCACCGGGATGCGGCTCTCGGCCAGTGTGCGCACGGCGCCAAAGAAAGCGTTCCAGGTGTCCAGCAGCTTGTGCTTGTCATCGCCATGCGAGAGCAGGTGCGGCACGTCCATTCCACCGGTGAAGATGCGCTCGCTGCCCGACAGCACGATGCCGTGCGCGTCTTCGGCCATGGCCAGTTCGATGGCATGGATCAACTGCCGGCACAGATCGGTGTCCAGTGCATTGACCGGCGGCCGCGCCAGGCGCAGTTCGCGGATGGGGCCGTGGTTGATCACCTCGATGAGCGTCGTCATGCTGCGGTCTCGTTGCGAAGAAGGAACCTGGGCGATGATAACCAAACCATTCGTTGGCGTACTGTGGGTGCTGTGTGCGGCCGCAGCATCGGCTTCGGCTGCGGAATCACGCTGCGTCACGGTGGAGCAGGGCTGGGCGCGGTTGCCACCGAATCCGGCGATGCCGATGACTGCCGGCTATGGCGTGATACACAACGGCTGCAGCAGGGCGGTGGTGATCACCGGTGCGACCAGCAGTAGTTTCGGCGACGTGTCGCTGCACGAGACCACGATCGTCGATGGCGTCAGCCGGATGCGCGCGATCGAGCGCCTGCCGCTGGCAGCCGGCGCGCGTGCCGAACTCAAGCCTGGTGGCCTGCACCTGATGCTGATGCAGGGCAAGGGCGCGCTGAAGGAAGGCCAGGCGCTGCCGTTGCGGCTGCAGCTGGAAGGCGGTGGCGAAGCGAGCGCGACGTTGACCGTCCGCAAGGCCGCGCCGTAGCGGGATGGTAGTGCCGGCCGCTGGCCGGCAAAAACAGGAAATGCCGGCCAGCGGCCGGCACTGCCGCAGGGTCTTACGACCAGTCGTACGAGAACAGCACCGTGCGGCTCACCGGCTCATACAGCATCACGATCGCGTCGGCGCCGGTGGCGCACCAGTTGTAGCCGGCGACTTCGGCGACGGCGAAGAACTTGTGGCCATCGCGGCGGATGATCGCCAGTTCGGCATCATCTGGAGCATGCCGGTCGTTGGCGGCGTCGGTGAATTCCAGGGTGAAGGCGGCAGGAATATCGGCCGTTTCGATCCAGTTGCCACAGGAAATCTGTCCCCCCAGCGTATCCAGATAATCGCGCTCGCTGGCATCACCCTTGCCGTAGCGCGAGTAGCAGGCGAGGCGGCCATGCATGGCGTGGTAGTCGCGGGCCTTGGCGTAGCTGTCGCGCATCTGCGCAATGTGTTCCTGCGCGTCCTTGTCCTGTAATGCATCGCCGATGAAATAGCCCTCGTTGCCGAGGAAGCGCATCTGGTTGCCGGCGGTCAGCTCGAAGGCGATCCAGTTGGTGGCGGTGAAATCGTTGTGGTGTTCTTCGGTGGTTTCGCCGATGCAGCCGTCGTACGGCTCGATCGGGCACAGCATCGTCGCCACCTGGCCGGCCAGTTCCGGGCGCAGCACACCGAGGTCGATCTTCAGCAGCGGCAGCAGATGCTGGCCGAGCCAGGCCTGGTCGGCGGGGAAGACGTCGGTGGGGAAGGGGACCATGCCGGGCAGCAGGTCGCTCAGTTCAGTCTGGTGGATCATGTCAGTCCTTTGAATTGGATCGCTAGTGCCGGCCGCTGGCCGGCATGCGCGAAGCGTCTGGAGGTTGCCGGCCAGCGGCCGGCACTACCTTCAGGTGGAAGCGTTGCGGATCGCCTCAGGCAGCGGCGCGCTCTTGCCGGTCTGGGTATCCATCCAGACCACCACCACGTTGCCATCCGAGTACAGCTTCGATGCGTCCTGCTGGTCGACGATGCGGTGGCCGATGGTCACGCTGCTGTTGCCCAGGCGCTCGACGAACAATTCGACCACGATGTCGTTGGGCCACACGATCGGCAGCCGGTAATTGACGTTGGTCGCGGCCACGACCGGGGCGATGCGGTCGGTCATCGACACGCCGTCCACGCCCAGCATCCAGCGCACGCGCGCTTCTTCCAGGTAGGAAATGTACTTGGCGTTGTTGACGTGGCCCATGCTGTCCATGTCACGCCAGCGCACGCTGATCGGGATGCGGGCCAGGATCTTGTGTTCGCTGCTCATCAGGCGTCCTTCTTCTTCGACGTGCTCTTGCTGGCCTTGCCGGTGCTCTTGGCGGCCACGGCCTTCTTCGCCACCTTGGCCGGCTTCTCGGGCTTCATCTTGCGCGGGGGGCGGGCGTCGGGCTTGTTGGCCACGGCGGCCGGCTGCTCGGGGCGCGCGCTGGTGGAGGGCAGCATGCGGGCCAGGAACTGGCCGGTGTACGACTGCGGGCAGGCCGCCACGTCTTCCGGCGTGCCGGTGACCAGGATGGTGCCGCCGCGGTGGCCACCCTCCGGACCCAGATCGACGATCCAGTCGGCGGTCTTGATCACGTCCAGGTTGTGCTCGATCACCACCACCGTGTTGCCTTCGTCGCGCAGCTTGTGCAGCACGCCCAGCAGCGCTTCGATGTCGTGGAAGTGCAGGCCGGTGGTCGGCTCGTCGAGGATGTACAGGGTGCGGCCGGTATCGCGGCGCGACAGTTCCTTGGACAGCTTCACGCGCTGCGCTTCGCCACCGGACAGCGTGGTCGCGCTCTGGCCCAGCTTGATGTAGCTCAGGCCGACGTCGACCAGCGTTTCCAGCTTGCGTGCAATCGACGGCACTGGCTCGAACAGCTTCAGCGCATCCTCGACGGTCATTTCCAGCACGTCGTTGATGTTGAAACCCTTGTACAGGATCTCCAGCGTCTCGCGGTTGTAGCGCTTGCCGTGGCAGACATCGCACGGCACATACACGTCCGGCAGGAAGTGCATCTCGACCTTGATCAGGCCATCGCCCTGGCAGGCCTCGCAGCGGCCACCACGCACGTTGAAGCTGAAGCGGCCCGGGGAGTAGCCGCGTGCACGCGCTTCGGGCACCTGTGCGAACAGTTCGCGCAGGGGAGTGAACAGGCCGGTGTAGGTGGCCGGGTTCGAACGCGGGGTGCGGCCGATCGGCGACTGGTCGATGTCCACCACCTTGTCGAACAGGTCCAGGCCATCGATCTCCCTGTACGGGGCGATCGGGTGCGAGGAACCGTTGATCTCGTTGGCGGCCAGCGAGAACAGGGTGTCGTTGATCAGGGTCGACTTGCCGGAGCCGGACACGCCGGTCACGCAGGTCAGCAGGCCCGACGGAATCGCCAGGTCCACGCCCTTGAGGTTGTTGCCGCTGGCCCCGCGCAGGTGCAGGGTCATCTTCGGGTTCGGCTTGTGCCGGCGCGCCGGGATCTCGATCGCGCGCTTGCCCGACAGGTACTGGCCGGTCAGCGAGCGCGGTGCCTCCAGGATGTCCTGCAGGGTGCCCTGGCCGACGATCTCGCCGCCATGCACGCCTGCGCCCGGGCCGATGTCCAGAACGTAGTCGGCCAGGCGGATCGCGTCCTCGTCATGCTCGACCACGATCACCGTGTTGCCGAGGTCGCGCAGGCGGGTGAGGGTGCCCAGCAGGCGTTCGTTGTCGCGCTGGTGCAGGCCGATCGACGGTTCGTCGAGCACGTACATCACGCCGACCAGGCCGGCACCGATCTGGCTGGCCAGGCGGATGCGCTGCGCCTCGCCACCGGACAGGGTGTCGGCCTTGCGCTCCAAGGTCAGGTAATCCAGGCCCACGTCGACCAGGAAGCCGAGGCGTTCGCCGATTTCCTTGACGATCTTCGCCGCGATCTCGCCACGCCAGCCCGGCAGGCTCAGCTCGCTGAAGAACTTCAGCGCCTCGTCGATCGGAAGCACCACCAGCTCCGGCAGCGGGCGGTCGGCCACGAACACATTGCGTGCAGCCTTGTTCAGGCGCGCGCCATGGCATTCCGGGCAGGGTTGTTCGCTGATGTACTTGGACAGCTCTTCGCGCACCGCCGGCGATTCGGTTTCCTTGTAGCGGCGCTCGAGGTTGGGAATGATGCCCTCGAAGCGATGCTTGCGCTGGGTGCGGCCACCGGCTTCGGTGAAGTAGGTGAAAGTGATAGCTTCGTCGCCGCTGCCGTACAGCACGGCCTGCTGCACCTTGTCCGGCAGCGAGTTCCAGGCCGCGTCGACGTCGAACCGGTAGTGCTTGGCCAGCGAAGCGATCAGCTGGAAGTAGTAGGCGTTGCGGCGATCCCAGCCGCGCACCGCGCCGGCGGCCAGCGACAGCTCGGGGTGCACCACCACGCGCGAGGGATCGAAGAACTCGGCCATGCCCAGGCCATCGCAGCCGGGGCAGGCGCCCATCGGTGCGTTGAACGAGAACAGGCGCGGCTCCAGTTCCGGCAGCGAGTAATCGCAGACCGGGCAGGAGTATTTGGAGGAGAACAGGGTCGGCGCGGTTTCCGTGTTGTCCAGGCTCTGCACCGAGGCCATGCCGTCGCCCAGCTTCAGCGCGGTCTCGAAGCTCTCGGCCAGGCGCTGCTTGATGTCCTCGCGCGGGCGGAAGCGGTCGATCACCGCCTCGATGGTGTGCTTCTGGCGCAGCGCCAGCGGCGGCACCGCGTCGATCTCATGCAGCTCGCCGTCCACGCGCACGCGCACGAAGCCCTGCGCGCGCAGCTGGTCGAACACCTGGGCATGCTCGCCCTTGCGGTCGCGGATGACCGGCGCCAGCAGCATGTAGCGCTGTTCCGGGTCCAGGGTCAGCACCTGGTCGACCATCTGGCTGACCGTCTGCGCTTCCAGCGGGTAGCCGTGGTCTGGGCAGCGCGGGGTGCCTACGCGGGCGTACAGCAGGCGCAGGTAGTCGTAGATCTCGGTGATCGTGCCGACCGTCGAACGCGGGTTGTGCGAGGTCGACTTCTGCTCGATCGAGATCGCCGGGGACAGGCCCTCGATGTGGTCCAGGTCCGGTTTTTCCATCACGCTCAGGAACTGGCGCGCATAGGCCGACAACGACTCGACATAGCGGCGCTGGCCTTCTGCATAGATGGTGTCGAACGCCAGCGAGGACTTGCCCGAGCCGGACAGGCCGGTGATCACGATCAGCTTGTCGCGGGGCAGGTCGAGGTCGAGGTTCTTCAGGTTGTGCGTCCGCGCGCCGCGGATGCGGATGAAATCCATCGCCATGGGGGATCCGGTTGTGGGGGCGTTGGCTGGGTGCCGGGCCAGCAGGGAACGGCAATCGGTCAGCCTACCGAGGTGACCAGATGGGGGCAATGGGCGACAATGCCAGCCCGGTGTCTCACCTTGTGAGACAGGCCGACAGGCAGGGGTCAGATCCCTTTTCACGGGGTGAAAAGGGATCTGACCCCGTTCCGACGGTGGCC
>NZ_JAOCGL010000148.1:0-7218 GCF_029842485.1 Stenotrophomonas sp. GD03777 | reverse complement strand
GCAGGGCGTGGGCAACCTGCTGGTGCAGCTGGCACGCTGCTGCCAGCCGGTGGCCGGCGAGCCGATCATCGGCTACCTGACCCGTAGCCGGGGTGTCACCGTGCATCGTGCAGACTGCGCCGCGCTGGCCCGGCTGGCGGCCAGCAGCCCGCAGCGCATCCTGCCGGTGGAGTGGGGCCAGGCCGGGGGCGGCTACGAGGTGGACGTGGTGGTCGATGCGGTCGATCGCCGCTGGCTGCTGAAGGACATCACCAACCTGATCGCCCAGGAAGACGCCTACGTGCTCGACATCCACAGTGACAACGTGCGCAACAGTGGCCGTGCCCACCTTCGGCTGCGCCTGAAGGTCAGTGACTACGGGCAGTTGTCGACGCTGCTGGGCAAGCTCGATGCGCTGCCGGGCGTGAGCGAGGCGCGTCGCCTCGGCTGAGCTTCACGCTGCCCCGGCTACCCTGCACGCATGGAACGCGAGCCCCCGCATCGCCCGCATGGCGCTGAACATCCTGCGCTGGACCGCGTCCGTCGCGAGGGGCGTTGGTGGTGGCTGCAGGCGCGCCATGCGCGCCGGATCTGGCGCTGGGCGCTGCTCACAGCGCTGGCCGTGTTCGTGCTGCTGGTCCTGCTGCGCAAGCCGTTGGCAGACTGGTTCTGGGATGAGCCGCAGATCGAACAGCTGCTGGCCGAGGGGGATCGTGCATTGGCGGCTGGGCGCCTGAGCGATGCCGATGGCAGTGGTGCGCGCGAGCGCTACCAGGCGGCGCTGGCGCTGGACGGTGATCGCCCGCAGGCGCGCCAGGGCCTGGCCAATACCGGCGCGGCAGCGCTGCAACAGGCGCGCGATCGCCTGCAGGCGGATGACCTGGACGGCAGCGCGCAGGCTCTGGCACTGGCCCGTGAGCTGCAGGTGCCGCAGGGCGACGCCGATGCGGTTGCCCGCCAGTTGCAGGCGCGACGCAGCGCCGGAGCCGGTATTGGTGCGTTGTTGGCACAGGCGCGTAACGCGTTCGCGGCCGGACGCCTGGATGACGGCGACAGCAGTGCGTTACCCTTGTTCCAGCGCATCCTGGCCCTGCAGCCGGACAACCTGCCGGCGCTGGAAGGGCGCGAAGATGCGCTGAGCGACCTGCTGCTGCAGGCACGCACGCTGGCGGAGCGAGGGGAGTTGGCCGAGGCGGCCGCGCTCCTGCGTCGTGCCCGTCAGTTCGATGCTGGTCATGCCGATCTACCGGCGAGCGAGGAGGCCCTCGCGCGCGCCGCCGACCGGCGCCTGCGGCAGGCGCAGCGTGCGTTGCGACGGCAGCAGCTGGAAGCTGCGGCCAAGGGCTTCCAGGCGGTGCTGGTGGTGGCCGCCGATGATTCCAATGCCCAGCGCGGGCGTGAGCAGACCCTGCAGGCAGTGGTTGCACGCAGCCAGAAGTCCGCCGACGACTTCCAGTTCGATGCGGCGCAACGTGATGCGGCCCTGGCGGCGGAGCTGGGGGCTTCGCAGGCAGTCCGGCAACAACTGGCGCAGCGCCTGCAGCGCGCGCAGCAGGCGCAGCGGGCCCTGCAGCAGCCCGCGGTCAGCACGGCGCAGCGCGAACGCCAGCTGCGCGACCACCTGCGGAAGATCGAACGTGCCGAGCGCGCGGGGCAGTGGATCAGCCCACCCGGGCACAGCGCGTTCGACGCGTTGCGCGAAGCCCAGTCGCTGGCTCCCCGCGATGCGCGGGTGAAGGCAGCCGCCGCACGCTTGCTGCCCGCCAGCCGACGCTGCTTCGACGACAATCTGCGGCAGAACCGCGTGCAGGCGGCAGGCGCCTGCCTGCAGGCCTGGCAGACCCTGTCACCGACCGCAGCCGGACTGCCCTCGGCGCGGCTGCGGTTGGCCCAGCGCTGGCTGGCGATCGGCAGCGAGCGGCTCGGCAACGGTGACCTGGCCTTCGCCGCGCATGCCGCCGAACAGGCGCGGTTGCTGCAGCCGGATCTGGCCGAACTGCCGGCGTTTGAAGATCGCCTGCGCCGCGCCGGTGGACGGGCGGACTAGGCGAAGAACACCCGCTGCACGGTCGCACGGGCGGCTTCGAGTGAGAAATGTTCGGCGACGTTGGCCAGGCCAGCATCGGACAACTGCTGCCACAGCT
Source organism: Stenotrophomonas sp. GD03777 (assembly GCF_029842485.1). NCBI lineage: Bacteria > Pseudomonadati > Pseudomonadota > Gammaproteobacteria > Lysobacterales > Lysobacteraceae > Stenotrophomonas > Stenotrophomonas sp. GD03777. The sequence continues at coordinate 5,095 of NZ_JAOCGL010000148.1, read as the reverse complement.
GCGGGTCCTGGTACAGGCGGACCACCGCATCGGCGAAACCGGTAGCGTCATCGGCTACCAGTACGTCCTGGCCGGGATGCAGGTGCATGCCTTCCACGGCGCAGGTGGTACCGACTACCGGTTGGCCATGGGCCATGCTCAGGTTGATCTTGCCTTTTACGCCGGCACCGAACCGCAGCGGTGCGATGGCAATGCGCGCGCCGTCCATGTAGGGCGTGATGTCCTCGACGAAGCCGTGCATCTGCACGCCGGGGTGGCGTGCGGCCAGTGCCAGCAACGATTCCGGCGCCGCGGCGCCGATGCAGTGCAGGCGTACCTCCGGCAGCCGGGCGCGGATGTGGGCGAAGACCTCGCCGATGAACCACTCCATCCCGTCCAGGTTCGGCGGATGGCGGAAGCCACCGACAAACACCAGATCGTGTCGTTGCTCGTAGACGGCGCCGGCGCCGGCAACCTCGTGCAGGTTGGAAATCAGTTCCACCCGTACCCGCGGCGCATCGGCCTGCAGCTGCTCCCGTTCGGCCGCACTGACCAGCACGGTGATGTCGCACTGCTCCATCACTGCCAATTCACTGCTGCGGGTGCGTTCTGCTGCGCGCAGCAGCGCCGTATCACCGGCCACTTCGGCACCGCGGCGTTCGCGCAGGTAGTGCAGGTCGACCGTGTCGAACACGGTTCGTGCCTGCGGCGCATAGCGCTTGAGCAGGGGCAGGCACTCGTGGGCGACGTGGTGGCGCACCAGCATCGCCACGTCGAAACGCGACCCATGGCTGCGCAGCCAGCCGGCCACGCCGTCCAGGAAGGGGGCGTACCAGACTTCCACGCCCATCCGCTGCAGCGCCTCGGTCGCCGCGCCGGCATGCTCGCGCCGGGTCGGGACGAATACCACGTGGGCACCGCCCTGCAGCAGCAGGCGGATCAGATTGACCTGGCGCAGCGACCCGGAATCGCGATCGGGCTGCGGTACTTCCTCGTCCAGGATCAGCACCTGGCGCCGGCCGCGCAGCAGCAGCGCTGGCGACGGCACTGCGCCGACCGCCGGATGGCGGGCCAGCTCGGTGGCCCAGCGAGCGGCAAAGATGGCCTGGTTGCGCACCTGGTAGGCCTTAACCCCGCTGCCGGTGTCGGTGCCGTTGCTGGTGCCTTCGTCGTGGATCACCCGGCTGGCCGGCTGCACCAGCACGCGCAGGCCCTGTGCACGCACGCGGAAGGCCAGGTCGGTGTCCTCGTAGTACGCCGGCTTGTAGCGGGTATCGAAGCCGTCCAGCTGCTGCCAGAGGGTACGCGGCAGCATCAGCGCCGCACCGGAACAGTAGTCGACGTCGCGCAGGCTGGCAAAGCGCGGGTCGTCAGCGGCCTCGAAGCGGCCATAGCTCCAGCCACTGCCATCGGCGAAGATCACTCCGCCCGATTCCTGAAGGCGGCCATCGGGATACAGCAGCTGGCTGCCGACCAGGCCGGCGTCGGGGACGCTGCCGAAGGTGTCCAGCAGGGCGTCGAGCCAGCCCGGCTGCGGCACCGTATCGTTGTTGAGCAGCACCACGTAGCGGCCGCGTGCGCGCGATACACCCTCGTTGCAGGCTTCGATGAAGCCGCCGTTGTGCGCACGCACCTCATAGCGCAACCCCGCCACCTGCGGCATCCACTGTGCGGTGGCGTCGCTGCTGCCGTCATCCACCACCAGGATCTCGCACGCGGCTGCGGGCGGGTGTGCCGCCAGGGCGCGGAGGCAGGCCAGGGTGTGGCCGACATGGTTGTAGACCGGGATGACGATGCTCACCTCCGGCGACTCGCTGAACGGCACCGTGAAGGGGGCGAAAGCCTGTGCTGGCGGCAGGAACAGGGGCGTGCGCGGCGCGGGAACGGCGCGCTGGGTGTGCACGCGGATGCGTTGCCAGGTGGCCCGCCACCCGCGGGTGCGCAGGCTTGCCAGGCTCCGGCGGGCCAGGCCCGACAGGCGGTTGATCAGGTATCGGATCTCGGCCAGGGACATCGCCATCCGGTTGCAACTCCAGCTTAAGCAGGGGAACCCGGGAGAATTCGCCAGCCGCAGTGGCTGGGGTAGACTCGCCAGACCCTACATTCTCGCATTCCCGTGCCCCGACGCTACGATTCCGACGACATCGACGATTTCGACGACGACCAGCAGGACAGCGGTCCGCTGTGGCGGCGCCGGCTGATCACCTGGAGCATGGCTGCGGTCGCATTGGGATTGGGTTTCCTCATTCCCTATACGCTGTACCTGAACCAGCAGGTGACCCAGCGTTTCGGCGAGCTGCGCTGGCAGATTCCGACGCGCGTGTATGCGCGCCCGCTGGTGCTCACCCCCGGCAAGGCGATGGATGCGTCCACGCTGAAGACCGAACTGGCCGCCTCCGCCTATCGTGATGACGGGCAGGGCAAGGAGCCGGCCACCTATGCGGTGAACGGCGGTCGCTTTGTGATCTCCAGTCGTGGCTACAACGACGTCGATGGCCGGGTGGCGCCGCGCCGGGTGGAGCTGTCGCTGGCCGATGGCGGCGTGGCCTCGCTGCGCGACGCCGACAGCCGCAAGGCACTGAAGGCCGCGCGGCTGGATCCGGCGCGCATCGCCACGCTGTACGGCCAGAAGCAGGAAGAACGCCGCCTGATCCGCATGGACGAGGCGCCGGACCTGCTGGTGACCGGCCTGCAGGCAGTGGAAGACAAGGACTTCAACCGCCATCACGGCATCGACCTGTCAGGCATCGCGCGCGCGGTGTGGGTGACGATCCGTTCCGGTGGCCAGAGCCGCCAGGGCGCTTCGACGCTCACCCAGCAGCTGGCCCGCAGCGGCCTGCTTGGCATCGGCAAGGAACAGACGCTCACCCGCAAGTTCAATGAGGTGCTGTACGCGCTGATCATGGAAGCGCGCTACGACAAGCGCACGATTTTCGAGGCGTATCTCAACCAGGTGTACCTGGGCCAGCGCGGCAGCCAGGCGATCCATGGCATGTCCTCCGGCGCCGAATTCTGGTTCGGGCGTGACCTGCAGTCGCTGGAGACCGAGCAGATCGCCCTGCTGATCGGCCTGGTCAAGGGGCCGTCCTTCTACGACCCGCGGCGCAACCCGGAACGCGCGCTGGATCGCCGCAACTTCGTGCTGGGCAAGCTGCACGACGCCACGCTGATCGACGATGCCGAGTACCAGCGCGCGCTGAAGGCTCCGCTGGGCGTGCCCAAGACACCGGGCCTGGTGGCTGCCAACCGCTTCCCCGCCTACGTCGACCTGGTCCGCCGGCAGCTTGCGCATGACTATCCGGAATCTGCGCTGCAGGGCGCGGGCCTGAGCGTGATGACCGGCATGTCGCCGTCCGCGCAGGCCTATGCCGAAGGCGCGGTGACCCGCACCATCAAGTCGCTGGAAAGCCAGCGTCGCCCTGAGCTGCAGGCCGGCATGGTGCTGACCGACGTGCACAACGGCGACGTGCTGGCGGTGATCGGCAGCCGTGAGGTGTCCGAGGTCGGCTTCAATCGTGCGATCGAGGCGCAGCGCCCGGTCGGTTCGCTGCTCAAGCCGTTCGTGTACCTGCTGGCCCTGGCGCAGCCTGACCGCTATTCGCTGGCCAGCTGGGTCGATGATTCGCCGGTGACGGTGCAGCTCGGCCGCGGCCGCAACTGGAGCCCCGGCAACGCCGACAACCGCAGCCACGGCACGGTGCGCCTGATCGATGCGCTGGCGCATTCGTACAACCAGGCGACGGTGCGCTTGGGCATGCAGGTCGGCCCCGAGCGCGTGACCCAGCTGATCCATGTGCTGGCCGGCATCAAGGCCGAGGCCAATCCGGCGGTGATCCTCGGCTCGACCGACCAGAGCCCGTATGCGATGGCGCAGCTGTACCAGTTCCTCGCGTCCGGTGGTGAGATCCAGCCGTTGCACGCCGTGCGTGGCGTGCTCGATCCGCAGGGCAAGCTGCTCAAGCGCTACGACAAGACCCCGGCACCGGCACAGGAAGGCGATTCGATTGCCGCCAACCTGATCAGTGTCGGCCTGCAGCAGGTCGTCGCCAGCGGTACCGCGCAGCGGCTCAATGCTGATGGCCTCGGCCGTCTGCAGCCAGCCGGCAAGACCGGCACCACCAACGATGGCCGTGACAGCTGGTATGCCGGCTACACCGGCGACCACCTGGCGGTGATCTGGATCGGCAACGATCAGAACCAGCAGGCCGGCCTGTATGGCGCCACTGGCGCGATGCGGGTCTGGTCGGGCATCTTCCAGCGCCTGCCGAGTGCGCCATTGCGGGTCAGCAACAAGGGCCTGGATTGGCAGCCGGTGGCTCCCACCGGTCTCAACAGCACCGATGAAGGCTGCCCCGGCGCGCGCCGTTTCCCGTTCGTGGTGGGCTATGCGCCTGCCTATGCGCCGTGCGCGCCGGCCGCGTCGCCCGAGGGGCAGGGCGAGGCTGAAGGCGAGGGCGGTGGCTGGCGCAGCTGGTTCGGCCTGGACCGCAAGCCGGAAGCACCCGCCGAACCTGCCGCCACCCCTTCTCCCCCGAGCCGATGATGCCGATGAACATGCGTACCCTGCTGCAGCCCCTGGCCCTGACCGGCCTAAGCCTGGCCCTGGCCGCCTGCGTGAGCAGCGCGCCGCCGGTAGTCAAACCGGTCGACACCACCACGCCGGCGCAGCGCCTGGCGGCCGTGGATGCTGCAGCGGGTCCGGACGACAAGGAACTGTCGGTGCAGCCGCTGCGTGATTCGCAGGTGGAAGACCTGAGGCTGGCCGCACAGGCGCAGCGCCAGGCCAACGACCTCGCCGGTGCCGCCAGCAGCCTGGATCACGCGCTGGAGATCGTGGCCGGTGACCCGGCGGTGCTGCAGGAGCGTGCCGAACTGGCGCTGCTGCAGGGGCAGTGGGCACAGGCGGAGACGTTCGCGCGCAAGGCCGTGGATCTGGGCTCGAAGACCGGGCCGCTGTGCCGCCGGCACTGGGCGACGATCGAGCAGTCGCGGCTGGCGCGGGGCGAGAAGGAGAATGCGGTGTCGGCGCATGCGCAGATTGAGGGCTGCACAGTGCCGGGGATCAAGCGTTACTGAGTTTTCAGCCAACGGCACAGCCCCTCGTGGCTGGCTGCTT
>NZ_JAOCGL010000147.1:0-7354 GCF_029842485.1 Stenotrophomonas sp. GD03777 | reverse complement strand
GTGCTTCCCGCTGCGCGGGGGCTATCGAGGGACGGCGCTGACGCGCCGTCCTTTTTTTTGCTGGCTACCGGGTGACAAAGCACGCGGTGGCAGTACCGAGGGCGGATGGGCATGGGGGCAGCGCAGAACACGCTGTAAATACGTCCATGTAAGCTCGATGGCGCCATCCATGGCGCCAACGGTTCTGCGCTGCCCCCATGCCCATCCGCTTCAAGCATTGCCTGCGCCTTCTTCTCCCGCCGGGTAGCCGGGAGAAGAAAGATCAAATTCAAATTCAAATTCAAATTCAAAGTCAAAAGCCGAAGCCGCAATTCCTGGCTTTGCCTTTGCCTTTGCCTTTGCCCTTGCTCCCGCCTTGGGGTCTGATGCGTCCGCGCCCGCAGGAAACTGTCATGGGAGGCAGGGGGCCTCAGCCAGGACCGTTGGCGCCAAGGATGGCGCCATCGAGCCCCCATGGATGGGTTCACGGCGTGTCCTGGCTGAGGCCCCCTGCCTCCCAAGCACAACAACGACTCGGCGCCAAACGCCTCAACCCCGCGCTTTACTCGGATTCACCAGATTCCCGAAGAAGATCGCGTTGATCAGCAGCCGATCCGTCCCGTGCCAGTACTTGCGGTGCGCCGGGTCATCGGCAAACAGCACCACGTTGCCCTGCCCCTGCGCCGACACCAGCAGCCACGCGCTGCCCGCCACCCGCGCACGGTTGCGCTCGGAAAGATAGCCGTTCACCCGCGGCGGCGTGTCGATGCGTACCACCGTCGAGAATGGGTTCGCACTCGGCTGCAGCGTCACCGTGTTCTCCTTGTTGATCGCCAGTTGTCGGCGCGGCACACCGAACGCCAGCGGATGACTGGTGTCCACATCGGCGCTGAGGATGTTGCCGCTGACCCGCTCGATCGCGGCGATGTCGCGCTGGTCGCCGAATGCACGGCGGCTCTCGTCGGCAGTCTCTTCGTCCTTGCCGAGCTTCTCGCCGTCGGCGAGCTTCTGTTCGATCGCCCACTTCGAGGCACTGCCATAGGTCACCAATGAACCACCGGCCTGCACCCAGCGCTTCAGTGCAGCCACCGCCGCGGCATCGACGCCGGTATAGGTGCCACCGGACAGCACGATCGTGGTGTAGCGGTCCAGCGGCACCTTGCCCAGCTGCTGTGGGTCCAGCTTGCTGGCCGGAAGGTGCAGTTGCTGGTCGAGCAGGAACCAGGCCGAGCCGATCTCGGTGGCGGCCACGCCCTCCCCCATCACCAGCGCAACCGCGGGTTTGCGCAGCGCCTTGATGCCGTCACTGCCCAGATCGATGCCTTCGCGGCTGCGGCCACTGGACAGCGCGTGCACCTGCACACCTGCCTCGCGCGCGGCAGATGTCACTGCCTCAAGCAGCGCCGCGCCCTGCAGCGTTTGCCCGGCAACTGGAATCACCAGGCTGCCGGCGGCGAAGCTTACGTCGCCCTGCGCGGTCGCGGTGGTGAACGGCTGGAATGCCGCACGTGCGCTCACGCCCTTGCCCTGCAGCGCGGCCAGCGCGCGCCCGGCGTTGTAGTCGCGCCAGTCGATCGCGTACGCGAATCCGGCCTGGCCACCCAGCACCGTGCCCTGCTCAGCCGGCAGCGCAGTCACGCGTGCGCCACCCTCGATACGGCTACGGCTGCCGGCGAAAGCCACGCCGTAGGCCGGTGCGATCGCATAGCTGGTGCTGCCGTAAAACACATCCCCCTTGATCGGCGGTGTCTCGGCAAAGATCGAATGCACCAGGCGGAACTGCGCCTGCTGCACCGGCACCACGTAGGCGCTGCCGGCATCGAAGCGCTGCCCATCGACGGTGATTGCACGCTCCAGCGCGCGTACCTCGATGCGATGCAGCAGCAACAGTTCCAGCAGGCGGCGGGTCAGCGCCGGATCATGCACATCACCGAACACGAAGCTCTTCACCGGCTGCTGTGCGGCCTGCTTCAGCGCGCTCTGGAAGAACTGCTTCTGCAGGTCGAATAGGCCGCTGCGCTCAGTTACCGCGCCACGCACCGTGCCCAGCCCGGTGGCGACCTGGTTGCGGATGGTGAACGGGAAGGTCAGCAGGCCGTTCACCGATTCCTGCACGCGGCCACGCGAACTGGCCTGCTCGACGGTAACGCCGACGGCACCATGGAAGTCCGGGTAGGTGGAACCGTACACCGGCGAGAAGTTGTCGAAGTTCTCGCCGGTGTAGTACAGCGAACCCAAGGCATCCAGCGCCTGCGCGTGGTACTTGGCCAGGGTCTTGTTGAATTCATACGACGCCGCCGGAATCAGCGGGCTGTGCATGCTCTTCGGCGAGGGCTCGAAGTAGTAGGTGCTGTCCTTGCCCATTTCGTGGAAGTCGATCTGCACGTTCGGGTACCACTGGTGGAACACCTCCACCTTCGGCCGCGAGTCCTGCTGTGTGAGGGCAAGCCAGTCGCGGTTGAGATCGGTGAAGTAGTGGTTGGTGCGGCCCTGCGGGAACGGTTCGACGTGTTCCTTGTCGGCCGGGTCGGCCGAGGCCGGATCGGAGGCCCAGGCGTTGTGCCAGTTGGCCGCACGATCGCGGCCATCAGGGTTCTGTGCCGGATCGAACAGCACCACCGCGTGCTGCAGCCACTGCTGGGTTTCGGCACTGCGGTTGGCCACCAGGTAGTAAGCAGTCAGCATCGCCGCCTCGGCACTGGACGTCTCGTTGCCATGCACGCTGTAACCCAGCCACACCACCACCGGGCTGTCACCGGCCGCGCTGCGCGGCTGCGCCGGACCGGCCAGGGTCGCGTGCTGTTGGCGCAGCTGTTCCAGCCGCGCGTGATTGCCGGCGGCGGTGACGGTGGCGATCAGCAGCGGGCGGCCCTCGTAGCTTCGTCCGATCTCGCGCACGCTGATCTTGTCCGAGCGTCTGGCCAGCTCCTGGAAGTACGCCACCAGTTGGTCGTGCCGGGTGTAGCGGCTACCGATCGGGTAGCCGAGGAACTGCTCTGGCGTCGGCACCGCTGCATCGAAGGCTGCCGCATCCGTGACCTGCGGGAAGAAATAGGCACTCTGTGCCTGCGCCGGCTGCGGGCAGGACAGTACAGTGGCGGCGGCAAGCAGCAACGGAAGAACGGCACGGCGATGCAAGGACACGGTGACTCCCCTGGAACACAACGGCAGACAGTTGCGCGGCCGGTCCCTTCAGGTGGCCGGCCGCGGCGGATGGATCAGAAGCGGTAATCGAAGCCCAGCGTGAAGTAGCGGCCGCGCAGGTCGTACTGGCTGAAGTCGTATGGCGCGCGGATGCCCGGGAACGAGGCGTCGTACGGCGGCGTCTTGTCGGCCAGGTTCTGCACCTTGGCATACAGCGTCAGCTTGTCGATGCCGGTGTAGGCCAGGTACAGGTCGTACTGGCTGTAGCTGCCGACGCGCTGCTGCATGGCCTTGGCTGCGGTGCTGGCTTCCTGGCGGTAGCTGCTGGTGTAGTACCAGGTCACGGCTGCGTTGAAATCACCGTACTTCCAGTCCAGCGTGGTGGTGGCCTTGTCCTTGGGCAGGGTCGCGCCCAGGTTGCTGCCGGCGTAGTCGACCAGCGGGCCACCGACCACGGTCGGGCGACGGTAGTCGCGCACGTGGGTGTAAGCCGAGGACACGGTGAAGTCACCCAGCACCGCGGTCGGGATGCGCTGGCGCAGTTCGACGTCGATGCCCGAGGTCCTCAGCTCGCTCAGGTTCTGGTAGCGGTTGTAGACCGCCTGCAGCTTGCCGCGCTCATCGCGCTGCACCGCGCCAGCCACGTTGTCGTTGACCAGGGTCTGGGTGTTGTTGGTGCCGACCAGGTTGTCCAGCTGGATGCGGTAGTAGTCCACGCTCAGGTTGGTGTTGGCCCACGGTGACAGCACCACGCCGAAGTTCACGCTCCTGGTTCGCTCCGGCTTCAGTTCGTTGTTGCCGACGGTGAAGAAGGTCGGGTTCTGGCGCGAGCCCGGCACGTCCGGATCACGCGGATCAACCACGCTGCCGTAGGCGATGCTGGTGCTGTTGGAGTTTTCCGACAGCGACGGTGCGCGGAAGCCCTTGGAAGCGGACGCACGCACCAGCAGGACATCCAGGGGCTGCCAGCGCAGGCCGATCTTCGGCGAGAATGCATCGCCGAAATCGTCGTAGTGGTCGGCGCGCGCGGCGGCGGACAGCTCCAGCGTCGAGGCCAGCGGCACGTTCACTTCGGCGTAGGCCGCACTGACCTGGCGCTTGCCGTGTACTTCGGCAATGGCCGGGCGCACCTGCAGGCCGGCATCGATCTGCCACGGGTTGTTGGAGTCGAGCTTTTCGCGGCGCCACTCGGCACCGGCCGCGAAGCCGATCTCACCCGCCCAGGTGTGGCCCAGGCTGCCGGAAATCTTTGCATCGATGCCCTGCAGCTTGGATTCGGCCGGACGCAGCGTGGCGATGTTGATCGAGTCGCGCACCGACTGCGGCGTCGCCGCCGGGTTGAGCAGGTTGTAGCTGCCCGTGGCCAGCGCATCGGCCAGCGCCCAGCGGTTGGCGAAGCCGCCGGACACGCTCTCGCGTTCGCTGCTGCGCGCACCGAATGCAGCGACTTCCCAGTCCCAGTTGGCGGTGGTGCCGCGCAGGCCGAACACGCCGCGATAGGCCGTGGATCGGTTGGTCTTGATGGTGCCGCCAAGGTCGAAGAACGTGTACTCGATCGGGATCGCACGGCCGTACGGGTTGTACGGATTGTTGGCCGGCAGCAGCGACGACACCGGCTCGGCCAGGCCGCTGTTGGCGTTCAGTGCGAAGCGGCCGCTCTCCAGGGTGAAGAACGGGCTGCTGCCGAACCACGCGGCGCTCTTGATCTGGCTGTACAGCACTTCGCCGAAGGCCTCGACGTTGTCGTTCAGGCGGAAGGTGCCGTTGGCATAGGCCTGGTAACGCTTGGTCGAGGGGATCAGCGTGGTGAACGGCGCCTGGTTGAAGCCGCAGGTGTCACCGGACAGGCCATCAATCGGCGCGCTGGCAACGCGGGTGGTGCCGGCCGGGCAGTTGCCGTTGGCGTCGAGCATCGGTACCGACACGCCGTTGACCAGGTAGCGCGCACCCTTGGCCGACCAGCCGTTCCAGCGGCCACCCGGCTTGTCGGTGTAGATGCCGCTCCTGGTCAGGTTGCGCTCGTCCTGGTCCAGGCGCTCGCGGTTGTAACCCTGCAGGCTGAAGAGGATGTTGTAGCCATCGGTGTCCAGATCACCGAGGCCGCCGACGAACTTCAGGTTCTGCTCGTGCAGGCCGCCCTGGTCGGCACCGCCGAAGCTGCCGCCGATCTCGGCGCCTTCGAAGTTCTGCCGGGTGATGATGTTGACCACGCCGGCCACGGCGTCGGAGCCGTACACCGCCGAGGCGCCGTCCTTGAGCACTTCGATGCGCTCGACTGCGACCAGCGGCAGCGCGTTGAGATCAACGAACGTATCGGACAGGCCGCCGGCCGGGAAGCCGTAGTTGACCAGGCGGCGGCCGTTGAGCAGCACCAGCGTGTTCTTCTGCGACAGGCCGCGCAGGCCGATGCCGGCCGAGCCGGAGGCCCAGCCGTTGTTGGTGGTTTCGTTGGCGGCGTTGCCGGTGTTGGCCGAGATCGAACGCAGCACGTCGGCCACGGTGGCCTTGCCGGTCTGTTCCAGCTGCTGGCGACCGATCACCTGCACCGGGTTGGAGGCCTCGGTATCGGTGCGCTTGATGTTGGAACCGGTGACACGCACGGCGGCCAGGGTGCTGGCTTCGCCACTGGCGTCGGCGGAGGTTTCGGCGGCGGCAGGCAAAGGCGCGGCCAGAGCGACGGCCAGGGCCGCCACGAGCAGGGTGTGCTTGGGCATGACGATGTGGGGGAGGTGGTAAGGACGACGAAGTTCCGCAGTAGTCCATGCCTGGCCGGCGCCCGGCCAATAACATCTCTTCATACGGATATAAGAGAAACTATCATCTCTTCATCCGGATGGAAAGAGTCACTTCACGAAAGCCCGGCGTCCGCTCAGGCTGCCGGGCCGCCTGCGGCGTACAATTGCGCCATGGAAATCTTCAAAGTCTTCATGCTCGAGGCGGCGCACCGCCTTCCCAACGTGCCGCCGGGGCACAAGTGCGCGCGCCTGCACGGCCACTCGTTCCGGGTGGAACTGAAGGTCGAGGGCGAGCCGGGTGCGCAGACCGGCTGGATCATGGACTTCGGCGACGTGAAGGCGGCCTTCCAGCCGATCTACGACCGCCTGGACCATCACTACCTCAATGACATCCCCGGCCTGGAGAATCCGACCAGCGAGAACCTGGCGGTGTGGATCTGGAACGAACTCAAGCCCAGCCTGCCGGCGCTGAGCGAGATCACCGTGCACGAAACCTGCACCTCCGGCTGTCGCTACCGCGGCCCGACGGCCTGATCAACCCATTGATCTGAAAGGCTTTTTAAAGGCGCCCTGAGCGCCTTTGTTATTTTTGTTGCATTGCCGCATCAACGGCGTATGCTGCAATGCATCAAGCCACTCCCTGATGCCCCCATGGCCGCCGCCTTCAGCGATCGCTTCAGTGATGCCACCCGCCAGTTCGCCGCCGCCGCAACGCGCGCAAACCGATTGGCGTTGGAGAACGCGGAAAGCATGTTCGGCGTGCAGTTGAAGGTGATGGAGCGCAACCTGACCGCGACCGGCGGCTGGCTGGGCGAACTGGCCCGCAGCGACGACGCGGCCGGGATGCTCAACAGGGGCGCACAGCTGTGGCAGGACAACCTGCAGCGGCTGGGCCAGGCCCAGCAGGATGTGGTCGGTCTCGGCCTGCAGGCCAGCAAGGCCTGGTCCGAACTGGTGCAGGGTTACAACGAATCAACGGCGGACGCGAGCAACCACTGACGCGACGCAACGCTCATTGCGTGGGTCCCTCCCCCCATGCAATCCGGACCCGGCAGATCCCTCCCTCTGCCGGGTCTTTTTTTGCCTGGTGTTCGGATTCCGAAGTGCGTCTTCGTCCGATGTCTCTGCGAGCTGAGGGGCCCCGCCGTGACAGGCAGGGGCCTGGGCAAATGTCCCCCGGCGCCGGCCGTTGGCCGTCACCTCCTCCTTTACTTTGCCCAGACCCCTGCCCGCCCCGACGAGGCTCGGCTTGCGGTGGGTAGAGCGCAGTGCTCGCGGCAACCTTTCAATGACGCGCCGACGAACTCCGAACGCAGGGCGGAGGCCCTTGCGTACGAAGTAAAGGAGGAGGTGACGGCCAACGGCCGGCGCCGGAGGACATTCGTACGCGAGGGCCTCCGCCCTGCTCCACGCAGAATGAGCCCGCCACAAGCGTGTCTTCGTCTCGATTCCCCGCGAACTGATGGGCCCCGCCGGGGCAGGCAGGGGTCTGGGCA
>NZ_JAOCGL010000146.1:0-7374 GCF_029842485.1 Stenotrophomonas sp. GD03777 | reverse complement strand
GTCGGCTGGATGGGCACGCGGCCGCGCCACTACCCCGACCCGCACGTGCTGCAAGCGACACTGGCCGAGGCCGGATTGCAGGTGACGGCGCCGCGTCCCCTGCATGGGCGCACGCCATTCAACAGCTGGTTGCTGGTGGCCGAACGCCCCGCGCTGTAGAGCCGCGCTGCGACGTTTTTCCGGTGCTTCACACCGCCGCCCGAGCATCGGCTCGGGCGCTACAGCAGCGCCCCCTTGTAGAGCCGAGCCCATGCCCGGCTGCTCTACATCACCAGGGCCGGCGTTACGGGACCGGCAGCCGCGCTTTCAGCCCGCGCTCGTCCAGTGCCTTCAGCACGCCCTCAATGATCGCCAGGTTGTGGCCGTGGGCGGCCCCCTCATGCAGCAGCACGATGGCCCCCGGTCGCAGATCCGGCAGCAGGCGGTCGAGCACCCCCTGCGCCGTGCAACCGATGCCGTCGAAGCCGCGCGCGCTCCAGCCGACCCGGACCAGGCCCAGCCGCTGCAGCACCGGCGCCACGAACGGATTGGTCATGCCCACCACCGAGCGGTACCAGCGCACCGGGCGACCGCTTACCGCCTGCAGCACGTGCTGGCAGCCCTCGATCTCGGCGCGCATCGCCGCCGGGCCCAGCCGCCAGAAGCGCGCCTGCGGATGGCTGTGGCTGTGGTTGCCCAGGTCGTGGCCGCGGCGCAGGATCTCCTGCACCAGTTCCGGCTGCGCCAGCGCGCGCTCGCCCACCAGGAAAAAGGTGGCATGGGCCTGGTGGCGGTCCAGCAGGTCGAGGACGGCACGGGTTTCCGGGCCAGGACCGTCATCAATGGTCAGCCAGACGCTGTTGCCGGCATCCGGCAACCGGCTCAGCACCGGCGCATAGAAGCGACTGTTGGGCAGGAACACCGGCACCAAGAACAGTGCGTGGCTGGCCACCATCAGCGGCACCCCCCAGTGCCAGCCCGCCAGGGCCCAGACCAGGATCACCAGCAGCTGCGACGCCACCAGCCAGGGCAGCCAGCGCCAGGGCCGGGTCGGAATGCGATGCAATGTTCCTGCGTTGCTCATCCCCCATGATGCCATGAGGGGTAGAATCGATGGTTCGAATTCCCGGAACCCCGACGTCCATGTCCCTCGATCCCGCCCTGCGTTCGCGCATCGAATCCATCCTCAACGCCAACCGCGTCGTGCTGTTCATGAAGGGCCAGCCGTCGATGCCGCAGTGCGGTTTCTCGGCCAAGGCCGTGGGCGCCCTGCAGGACCTGGGTGTCGAGTTCGCCCACGTCAACGTGCTGGCCGACCAGGAAATCCGTGAAGGCATCAAGGCCTATGGCGACTGGCCGACCATCCCGCAGCTGTACATCGACGGCGAACTGGTCGGCGGCAGCGACATCGTGCTGCAGATGGCCGCCAGCGGCGAGCTGAGCAGCGTGCTGGGGCTGCCGGCACCGGACCGTACCCCGCCGAGCATCACCGTCACCCCGGCGGCCGTGGAAATGCTCAAGGGCGCGCTGGCCGACGCCCCGGGCGCCGCCCTGCAGCTGACCATCGACGCCGGCTTCCAGCCGAACTTCCAGCTGGCCCCGCACGACGAAGGCGCCATCGCTGCCGAGTCCAATGGCCTGCGCGTGCAGTTCGACCTGGCCAGCGCCCGTCGCGCCAACGGCATCACCATCGACTGGGTGGACGACATCCGCGGCAAGGGCCTGGCCATCGACAATCCGAATGCGCCCAAGCCGGTGCAGGAAATCAGCGTGCGCGATGCCGACGACCTGGTGCGTGCCGGCAACATCACCCTGGTGGACGTGCGCCCGGCCGACGAACGTGAAATCGCCGCCGTGGGCGTACCGTTCAAGACCTTCGACGGCAACGGCCGCGCCGCGCTGGAAGCCCTGCCGAAGGACACCGCACTGGCCTTCATGTGCCACCACGGTGGCCGCAGCGCGCAGGCCGCCGAGCAGTTCCGCGCCCTGGGCTTCACCAAGGTGTTCAACGTGACCGGCGGCATCAACGCCTGGTCGGAAGACGTCGACAACGGCGTGCCGAAGTACTGATTGACGGCGCGGGGTCAGCGCCCTTTCCTGCGGGAAGCGGATCTGGCCCCCGAAAAAAAAGGGGACGGAGGGGATTAAGTCGTTTATGCCACAAACGACTTAATCCCCTCCGCCCCCTTTTTTCAGCCGGCGAATCCGCCTTCGGCCAGGTAGTCCAGTTCCTCCGGCGAGGGAATGCGCCCCAGCACGGCGTTGCGGTGCGGGAAACGGCCGAAGCGGCGGATGATGTCGCGGTGCAGCTCGGCGTACTGCAGGTATTCCTTGTCGCCCAGCACATCGAACATCGCCACCGAACGGTCCTGGTCCAACGGGTCCTCGGAGTGCTCGAACGGCAGGTAGATGAAGGCGCGCAGCTTCGGCACCAGCTGCAGGTCCAGGCCTTCCTCGATGGCGCGCATGGCGTAGTGCCGGGCCAGGCCATCGGTAGCATAGGAATGGGCAGTACCGCGGAAGCAGTTGCGCGGGAACTGGTCCAGCAGCAGCATCAGCGCCAGTGCGCCCTCGGCACTGCCCAGCCAGTGTTCACGCCCACGCGAAGCGGCGGCGAAATGCTCATCTAGGAACAACTGGCGGAACTGCGCGTCGAACGCATCGTCGCGGGCGAACCACTTCGCAGGGCCCGCTTCTTTCCAGAAATCCACCACTTGCGCGGCAACGTCCATCACCTACTCCCCAGGGCCGGCGCGCCGCGCCAGGCCATCATCATCATTCGTCGAAGCGCAGGTGGCGGACCGACTTGCCGTTGCGCCGGATAAGCTTAAGCGCCTCGATACCGATCTGGATATGGTTTTCCACGAACTGGGAGCTGACCTTGGCATCGGAGGCCTCGGTCTTGACCCCGTCGGGGATCATCGGCTGGTCCGAGACCAGCAGCAGCGCGCCACTGGGAATGTGGTTGGCGAAACCGGCTGCGAACACGGTGGCGGTTTCCATGTCGATGGCCATGCAGCGCATCGCCCGCAGCCGCTCCTTGAAGGCCTCGTCGTGCTCCCAGACCCGGCGGTTGGTGGTGTAGACAGTGCCGGTCCAGTAGTCGTGGCCGAGGTCGCGGATCATGGTCGAGACTGCACGCTGCAGCGCAAACGCCGGCAAGGCTGGCACTTCCGGCGGCAGGTAGTCGCCCGACGTACCCTCGCCGCGGATCGCCGCGATCGGCAGCACCAGGTCACCCAGCTGGTTCTTGCGCTTGAGGCCACCGCACTTGCCCAGGAACAGTACCGCCTTGGGCATCACTGCCGACAGCAGGTCCATGATGATCGCGGCATTGGGGCTGCCCATGCCGAAGTTGATCATGGTGATGCCGTCGATGGTGGCACTGGCCATCGGCCGGTCCAGGCCGATGATGGGCGCACCGGTCAGCTCGGAAAAGGTGTGCAGGTAGCCGCCGAAGTTGGTCAGCAGGATGTGCTGGCCGAACTGGTCCAGCGGCACGCCGGTGTAGCGCGGCAGCCAGTTGTCGACGATTTCCTGCTTGCTCTTCATGGGCGGTCCGGTACGGCGTGGGGGCCGCCATTGTAGGCGTGCACGGGCCAACCCACACCTGGGTCGGCAACGAAGAAGGGCGGCCCTGCGGCCGCCCTCCTGGTTTACCTGCGGTAACCGGCGGCTTAGAAGCGCACCGACCAGCGCAGGTTGGCACTGTGGTCACGGCTTTCGTCGCCATACTGGCCGCTATAGCCCAGCTCCAGCTGCTGGCGTGCGGTCAACCATGCCGACAGCCCCAGTTCGGCCACCACCGTCCTGTCAGCCATCGGGGCACCGCTGACCACGAAGCTGTCGCTGCCGGTGGCAAAGGCGAAGCGGGCCGCCGGGTCGCGATCCCCGCTGGCATGGCGGTACCCGACGCCACCGCGCAGGTGCAGCCAGCTGTCCTGCTGGAACGAAGCCTTCAGGCCCTTGTCAAGACGCAGGCCGGCCGTGGCCACGGTGATACGGAGATCGTCCACCTCACCCTGCAGTGCAGCCGCGCCGCCGCGTTCGTTGACGCGCTTCATGTCCACTTCCACACGTGCGAGCTGCAGGTAAGGTTCCAGCCCCGCCTCGGGGCCGCCGAAGCGATAGCTCGCCTCGACGAACGCCTGGCGGGTGCGGCCGTCATAGCGTGCCGCCAGCGTATCACTGTAACCGGAGAAGGCCAGCTCGCGGGTGCTCTTCACCTCATGCTCGCTCCAGGCCAGGCCCCCCCGCAGGCCGAAGGCGCCCCAGTCGTGACTGGCATAGGCCCCCAGGTGCGTATTGTCGACCTTGGCACGCGCACGGCGTCCTTCCTGCTGCTTGGCATCGGTACGGCCGGTACCGGCCAGCATGCCCACCTGCCAGCCGTTGATCTCGCGGTCCACGCCTACCAGCAGGCCGCTGCTGTTGGCTTCGGTGCGTGCGGTGTTGCCATTGCCGTCCAGCGTGGTGCTGCCACCGATGGCCTGTACCCAGACCCCCGTGGCGGCGTCGCCGTCTGCTCCCGGCGCGCGTGCACCGACGCGGCGCGACAGTGCGGCATCACGCACGTAGCGGCTGCCCTCGACCAGGGCCATCGCGGTGGCCGCATGCAGCTCGCCGCTGAGGCCGTCCAGTGCAGCGCCTACCTGTTGAGGGAACAGCAGGGTCAGTGGGCGCGGCAGGCCCTGGTTGACCGCCAGCCGGTCGGCCACAGTGGCCACCGCGCGCTGGTTGTCGGTACTGGCGGCACTGGCGAGCGGATTGCCACGGGTGACTTCAATGCGCGCGCCACCGGTGCCATAGGACAGCCCGAATTTCAGGAACGGCGAGAACGCACTGAAGTCGGTGGTGGCGAACTGGCCACGGATTCCGCCGTCGGCACGGATGAAGTTGAACTGCTCACCCAGGTAATAGGTGCCCGCTTCCGGCAGGGCGATCAGGGTGCCGCCCAGGGTGGCGGTACCGGTGACGCGCAACTGGTCACTGTGCCCGCCCGGGGCCAGCTCGGCCTGGTACACACCGGTGGCGGTCTGCACGTAGTCGCCGTTGATGGTCAGCGTGCCGATCGAGTTGCCCGGTGCAACGATACCGGCCACGGTGGTATCGCCCAGCTGGCCGATGCCCTTCAGCGTGCCGTTCGGGCCAACGAGGGTGTGACCACCGCTCTGCGTGCCGTTGAACGACAGCACGCCACCGTTGACGGTCAGATCGGAGCCTGCGAGTACCCCGCCTGCATTCACACGACTGTTGCCCAGGCTGGTCAACGCGCTGTTTTCCAGCCTTCCGTTCAATTCGAACGTCCCCTGCGCGGCCACCGAGGTGTGGGCGCCGCGCTGCACACCGTCGAAGATGACCACGCCACCGTTGACGTTCAGGTCGGAGCCATCCAGCACACCGCGTGCGTTGATATGGCTGGAGCCCCCCTGACTGTTCAGCGCAGTGTTCTTCAACGTGCCATTGAGCAGGAAGCTACCGCCGGCCACGTCCACCGCTCCGGTGAGCGTATTGACGCCATCCAGTTCCAGCACGCCCTCGCGCACCAGCGCACCGTTGAAGCTGTTGTCGCCGCTCAAGCGCAGCCAGCCGATGCCGCTCTTGGTCAGCTTGCCGGGGCCGCCGATGTCGTTGGTCCAGTTGTCCCAAGCATCGCCCTCCCACACTTTCAGGCCACCGGCACGCTGGTTCATCACCACGTTGGTGTCCACGCGCAGCGAACCGTAACCCTCGATGGCCTTGGCCAGGTTCAACAGGCCCCAACCGTAGATGTCGTCGATGCCGGGCGCGCCCAGATCGGTGGTCGTGGTCAGCAGCACATCGCGCACCTGCGCGCTGTCCAGATAGGGGAAGCGTTCAAACAGCAGGCCCAGCGCGCCGGTGACGTGGGGCGCGGCCATGGAGGTTCCACTCAGCAGTGCATAGCCATAGGTAGGCACGCGCTGCTGGATGTCCAGGCTGACATTGCCGTTGGCGTCGATGCCGACGCTGCCGGCCAGGCTGGAATCATCACCATAGGCGGTCGATACGATGTCCGAACCCGGTGCGGCAAGGCACCAGTTGGCACTCAGGCCGCACTTGTTGGAGCGATTGCTCAGGGTCAGATTGGTACCGACGTTGACCACGCTCAACCAGTACGGCTCGATGTCGGCGAATGCGCGCGGCAGCGTGGCGTAGAGGCCGGCGATGGGGCTCTGCGCAGGCGTCGGAATCACCGAACTGGTATTGCCGGCCGCCCACACCTGGATCATCCCGCGCGCACGCGATCCGTCGGCAAAGGTGTTCAGGTACTGGCGGTCGTCTGGGTCGTTGTAGATCGCGTCCATGTCCGTCGCTGTCGTCGGTTCCGTGACCAGGCCCCAGCTATGGTTGATGGCACGCACGCCCTGCGCGTTCATCTGGGCATACAGGTCCTGGAAGGCGCTGACTTTCGGGCCGATCGCGCCCAGCGTCACGACCGAGTAGCCAGTCGCCGTACGCTGCCACTCGCGGATGCTGTCGGAGAACAGCCGGCCAACGGTCAGGTCCGAACCGAAGGACACACCGTGCATGCCGCTTCCGTCCCGGTTCGCCGCGATGGTGCCGGCAACGTGCGTACCATGGATCTCGAACTGCATCCCCGGCTGCACATAGGGGCCCGACTCGATGATCCTGCGGATGTTGTCGGGCACGTTGGCGTTGTACCCGACATAGCTGATCTGGACGTCATCGCCATCACTGGCGAAGCAGGCCGCCGGCCCACGCACTGCGGTGGTGTTGGTGCAGCGCGTGCCGTCAGCCATCAGATCGGCGATGCGGACGCTGCGGTTGTCCTTGCCGGCGAATTCCGGATGGTCCAGACCCGTGCCACTGTCGAACACGCCCAGGCGGATGCCGGCACCGGTCAGCCCGCGCGCATAGGCCACGTCGGCATTGATCGCAGCCAGGCCCCAGTCGAGTTCGAATTCACTGGTGCGCCAGCTCGCAGCATCGCCGGGCCTGCCCATGACCGGCTCCGCGGAAGCATTGACGCTGGGAGCCAGCGCCGCCACCGGAATCGCTACCGAGGGAGCGATCATCGCGGGAGCGGAGGCGCTCACTCCGCCTTGCGCGGCGAACGCCGACTGCAGGCTGCGCTGCAGCTGGTAACGGGCCAGGGCGTCGTCACTGTCCTGGGCCAGGACCGGCAGTGCGGTGGCCACCAGCAAGGAACCGACAATGGCCGACGCCAGCGGCGAGGGCAGGAAGGAACGGCGCGAAACGGTCGAACGGCGGAGCTTTGCAGCAGTCATCGGTTGCGTCCTTGATTCCATGAAAGGTACGGGCCCGGCTCCGTCGTTGGAGCAGGTGCGTAAGCTGGTGATACAGGTCAGCGCAAGACGTAATCAGCCCATTGCTTCATCCAACGTTAATATT
>NZ_JAOCGL010000145.1:0-7759 GCF_029842485.1 Stenotrophomonas sp. GD03777 | reverse complement strand
CATTTCAATCTGCCCATACCGTTAGAGTCCGGTGTCCCCCACCGGACCGAATGCCTTCATACGTACCCTGCTCCTGCTGCCCCTGGCCCTGCTCGCCGCGTGTTCGACCGCGCCCACCGAGCTGGACCCGATCTCCTATCAATGCCAGCAGCAGCTGGATGCGTACCGCGAACAGCCGGCGCTGCGCGATCCGAAGACGGGCGAGCGCCCGCCGCTGCCGATCGCCCCGATCAGCGATGCCTGCGACAGGGAACTCCAGCGCAAGGGCGTGGATCGCCCGCTGCGCTGAGCAGCGTATGATCGGCGCGCGGGCCTGCCCGCCGTTGAAGGTACCGACATGGATCGTTTTTCCCGCCTGCGCCGCGCCGCGCTGCTGATCGCCAGCCTGCTGGCGACCGCACCGGCCTGGGCCGACAGCACCGCCTGCCGCGAGCGCTACCCGAGCGTGGCGTCGCAGGCGGCGATGCTGGACGTGGCCTGGACCACCGCCGAACGCCTGGACGCGCTGCCCGAGGTGGACGTGGCGGTGGCCGCGCGCGGTGGCCAGGACCTGAGCCGCTACGGCCTGCGCCACAGCCACCTGGCCTTCCTGCTGCGCGAGGACGACGGCCGCTGGCGCGCGATGCACCTGCTCAACCGCTGCAAGACCGACAGCTCGCAGCTGTACCACGAGGGCCTCGGCAACTTCGTCGGCGAGAGCGGCGGCCATACCGACCTGCGCATCGGCGTGCCGTCGGCCCCCTTGCGTGCGGCGCTGCGCGCGATGCTGGTGCCGCCCTCGATCCAGCCCAAGGCGCTGCACGAAACAAGGTACAACGTGGTCGCCTACCCGTTCGCCACCGACTACCAGAACTCCAACCAGTGGGTGCTGGAAGTGCTGGCGGCGGCGATGGCGCAGACCGAAGGCGCGCCGGCCATCGTCAAGCGCGAACAGGCACAGCAGTGGCTGCGCCAGCAGAAGTACCAGCCCAGCGTGCTGCATATCGGCCTCGGCAAGCGCGTGGGTGCGCGCCTGTTCGTAGCCAACGCCACCACCACCGACCATCCAGCCGGCGAACGCATCTCCGGCAACTATTCGGTGGTGACGGTGGAATCGGTGTTCGACTTCCTGCACCAGCGCAGCCAGCTGCAGCAGGAACTGGTGATCCCCCATGTGCCGGTGGCCGGTGCCACCGCCGCCACGCCCTGAATCCCGCAAGGAGAACGACATGCGTCCGCTGCTTACCTCTGTGTTGTCGATGGTGATCGTCACCGGCCTGGCGTGGTCGACGGCCGCCCACGCCGAACGCCGCATCGTGATCATCCATGACCCGGGCCCGCAGGGACCGAGCCTGGAAATGTCCACGCAGATGGTGGCCTCGGCCCGCGCCGCAGCAGCGAAGGAAGCCCAGGATGCGGCCGATGCCGGCCAGCCGCTGGCCCGCCCGCAGCAGATCAAGCTGCCGCAGATGGAGGTGAGCGCAATCGCCACCACCGTCGATGGCCGCCGCGAAGTGCTGCTGCGTGATGCCAACGATCCGCAGAACACCGCATCGATGCAGTATCCGCGCGGCGTCGGCGACCCGGCCGTGCAGTTCACCGTGGGCCAGACCGTGAACTTCGAGCCAACCGGCGCCGACCAGGGCTGGCAGCTGAAGGACAACCAGGGCCGCCCGCTGGAATACCTGCCCGAGGCCACCGGCCCGCGCGATATCTTCGATACCCGGCGCTGAGCCGCCGTCCCCACGCTGACCAGGAGGTCTCCATGTTCCGTTGCCTGCGCGTTCCCGCTTCTGCCCTGCTGCTCTCCGCGCTGCTGGTGCCCACCGTCCATGCCGGCGCCGCGCCGCAGTTGAACAGCAGCGAAGCCAGCGTGCTGATCACCTCGCTGATCGTGGTCTCGGTGCCGCTCGCTGCGTCGGCGGGCCTGTCCGAACTGTTCAAGGCGCCGTTCAAGGCCAGCGAACGCAATGCCAGGGCTGCCCGCACCAAGGCGGTGCCGCTGCCACCGATGGACGTGAAGAAGGTGGAGACCACGGCGGCGGGCGAGCGCCAGGTGCAGCTGCAGGTACCCGGCAAGGCCGATCAGACCGCCACCCTGCGCTGGCCGGCGCGCGTGCATGAAGACCAGACGGCGGCCTTCGTGGTCGGCCAGCAGGTGCATTTCGACCCCACCGAGGCCGGTGCCGGCTGGACCGTGAAGAGCGCACAGGGCCAAGCGCTGGCTTACGTCCCCACCGCCTACGCCGCAGGCGATGTGATGAGCGAAGCGTTGTAAAGCTGAACAAGCGGTTTTGGCTTTGCCGCGGGCCGGGCGGATAATGGGGGATCCCCTTTGTCCCCCTGGCTCGCCATGTCCGTGCGTCCTGCCCCTATGTTTGCCCCGCTGACCGCCCGCGCCCTGGTGCTGGCGGTATTGGCGATGGGCGCGGTGGTGCTGCTGTCCAACGTGCTGGTGCAGTACCCGATCAATGACTGGCTGACCTGGGGCGCCTTCAGCTATCCGGTCGCGTTCCTGGTCAGCAACCTGATCAACCGCCGCTTCGGCCCGGGCCCGGCGCGCCGCGTGGCGTGGATCGGCTTCGCGGTGGCGGTGCTGTTGTCGATCTGGGTGGCCACGCCGCGCATCGCCGTTGCCTCGTGCTCGGCCTTCATCGTGGCGCAGTTGCTGGACATCACCGTGTTCGACCGCCTGCGCCGCGGCAGTTGGTGGCGCGCACCGATGGTGGCCACGACCTGCAGCGCGACGGTGGATACCACCATTTTCTGGTCGATCGCATTTGCCGGTTCCACCCTGCCGTGGGTGAGCTGGGCCGCCGGCGACCTGGCAGTGAAGCTGGTGATCGGCGTCTGCCTGCTGGCCCCGTTCCGCGCGCTGCTGTGGAAGATGGCGCCGCTACGCGCCGCCAGCTGAACGCACATGCTCTGGTAGGTGCCGACCTTGGATGGCACATGAGCACGGTAGGTGCCGACCGTTGGTCGGCACGCTCCATCAGAGTTCATCACCGCTGACAGATTGTGCCGACCAACGGTCGGCACCTACCAACAGCGGATCATCCCCGGGCAATTGCTCTAATGGGTGCACCCACTCACCCGAACGGCAGCTCCGCCGCTCTGCACGCCGCCGTAATCGCCGCACACGCGTCTTCAATCGCTGGCGTGGTCGGTGCCAGTCGCGGGCGACGGTCCAGCGTGCAGGCCAGGCCCACGTCGAGCAGCGTGGCATGCGCGCCATGCAGTGCTTGCGCAGTGTCTTCCGGCAGGAAACCGGCAATCGCCAGCGCATCGATCAGCGACGGCGTGTCGCGTGGCTGCAGCAACGCCGCATGCTGCGCACTACGCGCCAGCACGCCGGTCTGCAGCAGGAACTCCAGGTCCACCACGCCACCGGCACCCTGTTTCAGGTCCAGCCGCGCGGCATCGCTGCGGTCCAGTTCAGTGCGCATGCGGCCGCGCATCTTCAGCACATCGGCATACAGCGTGGCCGGATCGCGCTCACGACCCAGTGTCTGTGCACGCACCTGTTCGAAATCGGCCAGCAGGCTGGCATCACCGGCCACACCGCGTGCGCGCACCAGGGCCTGGTGTTCCCAGGTCCACGCGCGTTCGCGCTGGTATTCGGTGTAGCTGGCCAACGAAGACACCAGTGAACCCTTGCCACCGTCCGGGCGCAGGCGCACGTCGATGTCGTACAGGCGCCCGGCGGCGGTGACCGCACCAAGCAGCGCCATCACCTTCTGTGCCAGCCGTGCATACCAGCGCCCCGGTTCCAGCGGACGTGCGCCATCGCTGGCCTCCACGCCAGCCGGGTTGTCGTGCAGGAACACCAGGTCCAGGTCGGAACCGAAGCCCAGCTCAAGCCCGCCGAGGCTGCCGTAGCCGATGATCGCGAAACGTCCACCGGGAATCCCGCCGTGCGCGGCGCGCATGTCCGCCTCGGCCATCGCCAGCACGGTGGTGACCACCGCCTGCGCCAGCTCGGCCAGTTGCCGCGTGCTGTCCACCGCACCCTGGCGGCCATCCAGCGTGGCCATCGCCATGCGGAAGCTGAGCGCCAGCCGCGTCTCGTTGAGCCAGCGCAGTGCGGATTCGGGATCTTCCACCGCCAGCACCTGCTGGCACTCGGCCAGCATGCCGGCCGCATCGGGCATCGGCCCGGACACGCGCACGTCCAGCAGTTCGTCCAGCAGCAGCGGGTACGCGGCCAGCCGCTCGGCCAGCAGCGCGCTGCGCGCCAGCACATCGACCAGACGCGCCAACGCGCTCGGTTGTTCGTCCAGCAGCGCGAGATAGCTGGTCCGGCGCAGCACGGCCTGCAACAGGCCGAGCACACGCTTGAGCGCAGCGTCGGGTTGCGGCGAACGCGTGGCCGCATGCAGCAACGCGGGCAGTACGCGATCCAGCCGCGCACGCGCCGCATCGGATAATGACTTCACGCCGGTGCCCTGCGCGAAGTCACGCAATGACTGGTCGGCGCCATTGGCATCGAGGAAACCGGCTTCTGCCAGCAACGGCGCGTTGCTGCCCTCGGGCAGGCTACGCCAGTAATTGGCCAGCGCGTCGGGCGCGGCTTGACCCTTGCGCGGTGCCAGCAGCGCGGCGAATTCGGTACTGACCCGCTGCTGCTGTTCGGCCAGCGCCGCGCGCAGCACGTCCCAGTCCGGGTAGCCGAGGCCGACGGCGATGCGCTCGCGGTCCAGTGCATCGCTGGGCAGCACGTGGGTCTGCGCATCGCGCAGCATCTGCAGGCGGTTCTCCAGGCGGCGCAGGAACAGGTAGGCCTCGCGCAGCGCACTGCTGTCCTCGGGCGCGATCTGCCCCGCAGCCACCAGCGCGTCCAGCGCCACCAGCAGGCGGCGCTCGCGCAGCGCAGGTTCGCGGCCACCGCGGATCAGCTGCAGCGCCTGGCACAGGAACTCGATCTCGCGGATGCCACCGGCGCCGCGCTTGATGTCTTCGTGCAGCTCGCGGCGCGCGACTTCGGCGGTGATCGCTGCCTTCATCTCGCGCAGGCCATCGAGCGCAGTGAAATCCAGGTAGCGGCGGTACACGAACGGGCGCAGGGTCTGCAGCCACGCTTCACCGGCCTCGATATCACCGGCGACCGCGCGCGCCTTCAGCCACGCATAGCGCTCCCAGTCGCGGCCTTCGCGCTGGAAGTACTGGTCCATCGCCGCGAACGACAGCGCGACGCGGCCGGCGCTGCCGAACGGGCGCAGGCGCAGGTCGACGCGGTGGCTGAAGCCATCGACGGTGGTTTCGTCCAGCAGCTTGGCCAGGCGCTGGCCAAGGCGGGCGAAATACTCTTCGGCGGCCAGCGCGCGCGGGCCGTCGGATTCGCCGCCGTGCGGATAGGCGTAGACCAGGTCGATATCGGAACTGAAGTTGAGCTCGCCGCCGCCAAGCTTGCCGAGGCCGAACACCACCAGCTGCTGCGCGGCGCCTTCGCCATCGCGGACCACACCGTGGCGCTGGGCGAATTCCTGCTGCAGCGCGTCCAGCGCCAGCCGCAGGCAGTCCTCGGCCAGGGTGGTGGCGCCGGCCAGGGTCTGTGCCACGTCGTCCAGGCCGGTCAGGTCGCGCCAGATCAGCCGCGTCGACATGGCAGTACGCCAGCGCCGGATCTGCGCCGGCCAGTCGCTGGGCTGCAGCGGATCGAGCACCGGTGGCGGGATCGGCGGGCAGCCGGGGGTAGCCAGCTGCGCCAGCAGCGCCGGTTGCCGCACCAGGGTGTCCAGCGCGAAGTCGCTGGCCACCGCCAGTCGGGTCAGCAGCGGCAGCAGTTCGGCAGGAACGGGCTCGGGCAGGACCTGGGCCAGGCGCGCCAGGGCGCGGTCGACAAGGGGCTGCAGCGGGGCGGGCAGGTCAGCGGGGGCGAGGGTCATGGGTCTGATTGTATCGACCCGGCTGGGGCGCAACGGACCCAGTAGTGCCGGCCGCTGGCCGGCAGATCCCATGATTCTGCCGAAGGTTGCTGCAGTTGCCGGCCAGCGGCCGGCACTACCGATAATGGAGGCCGCGTATTCACACTGGGCCACAGGCAATAAAAAAGCCCGCTTGCAGCGAACTGCCAGCGGGCTCTGCTCCCTCCCCCACGTCGGGATGCAGGGCCATCGTGCGGGCTGCGAAAGCACTTTGCACGCTGCACTGCAAAACAGAACCGGTGGGTATGGGTGAGCCACTGGGGGAAAAGCCATTCCACGAAGGTAGAACCCCCCGTACGGATGAGGATGGCCGATAATCGGGATTCCCCCCAGAAACACTGTCGTCATGTCTGTTGATCGCATCGCCAACGCGCGTCTCCGTGACCGCGTGGTCTCCGCCGAGGCCGCAGCCGCGCTGATCCAGCCCGGTGAAACCGTGGCCATGAGCGGCTTTACCGGCTCCGGGTATCCCAAGGCCGTTCCCGTCGAACTGGCCCGCCGCATCGAAGCGGTGCATGCCCAGGGCAATCCCTTCCAGATCAAGCTGATGACCGGCGCCTCGACCGCGCCGGAACTCGATGGCGCGCTGGCCAAGGCCGATGGCATCGCCATGCGCATGCCGTTCCAGAGCGACCCGGATGCGCGCAACCGCATCAACGAGGGCAAGCTGGATTACATCGACATCCACCTCAGCCACGTCGCCCAGCACGTGTGGTTCGGCTTCTATGGCGAGATCGATACCGCCGTCATCGAAGTCTCGGCCATCCGCGAAGATGGTTCGCTGGTGCCCTCCACCTCGGTCGGCAACAACAAGACCTGGCTGGACCTGGCCAGGAAGGTGATCGTCGAGGTCAACGAATGGCAGCCGGCCGGCGTCGACGGCATGCATGACATCTACTACGGCACCGCGCTGCCGCCGCACCGCAAGCCGATTCCGCTGGTGAACGCCAACGACCGCATCGGCGATACCGCGCTGCGCTGCGACCCGGACAAGATCGTGGCCGTGGTGCGTACCAACGGCCCGGACCGCAACAGCCCGTTCAGCCCGATCGATGCAACCAGCGAGCAGATCGCTTCGCACCTGATCGAGTTCCTCAAGCACGAGGTGAAGAAGGGCCGCCTGCCGCCGAACCTGCTGCCGCTGCAGTCGGGCGTGGGCAACATCCCCAACGCCGTGCTGGCCGGCCTGGCCAAGAGTGGTTTCCGCGACCTGGCCGCGTTCACCGAAGTGATCCAGGACGGCATGCTCGACCTGCTGCGCGACGGCGTGCTGAGCTACGCCTCCTGCACCGGCTTCGCGCTGAGCCCGCAGGCGAATGAGACGTTCAAGGAGAACATCGATTTCTACCGCGAGCGCATCATCATGCGCACGCAGGAAATCTCCAACCACCCGGAACTGGTGCGCCGCCTGGGCTGCATCGGCATGAACGGCATGATCGAGGTGGACATCTACGGCAACGTCAATTCGACGCACGTGATGGGCACGCGGATCATGAACGGCATCGGCGGTTCCGGTGACTTTGCCCGCAACGGTTTCCTGTCGGCGTTCCTGAGCCCGTCCACCGCCAAGAACGGCACCATCTCGGCGATCGTGCCGATGGCCAGCCATGTCGACCACACCGAGCACGATGTGTCGGTGATCGTCACCGAACAGGGCCTGGCCGATCTGCGCGGCCTGACCCCGCGCAAGCGCGCGCAGGTGCTGATCGACAACTGCGCCCACCCGGACTTCCGCCCGCAGCTGCAGGATTACTTCGACCGTGCCAGCCGTGAGAGCTACGGCAAGCACACCCCGCACCTGCTGCCGGAAGCGTTGTCGTGGCACCAGCGCTGGCTGGATACCGGAACGATGAAGG
>NZ_JAOCGL010000144.1:0-7809 GCF_029842485.1 Stenotrophomonas sp. GD03777 | reverse complement strand
CTTCAGGATCAGGCCGGTGACATAAGCCAACCCGGTACCGGTGGCATAGCCCACCGTACCCAGCAGCACCCCCACCGGCGCCAGCGTCGGGTGGAACGCCGCAGCAACCACCGGTGCCGAGGCGGCCGCCCCGATGTTGCCCTGCGAACCGATCGCGAAGAAGAACAGCGGCGCGCGCAGCAGCTTGGCCACCACCCACAGCACCAGCACATGCGTGGCCATCCAGATCGCGCCGAGCAGGAACAGCCACGGCCGATCCAGCAGCGACAGCAGATTCATCTGCATGCCGATGCAGGCGATCAGAAAGTACAGGAACACCGTGCCCAACCGCGAAGCGCCTGCGGCTTCCAGCCGGCGCGCACGGGTGAAGCTCAGGCCCAGCCCCATCGCCGTGGACAGCAGGATCACCCACACGAACTGGCTGTCCAGGCTGAACTGGCTGGCCCAGCTGACGTTGGCCTTGAACCAGCCCGACAGCGGTGCGGCGATGGCGTGGGCCAGGCCGACGCCACCCAGTGCCACGCCGACGATCACCATCAGGTCGGTCATGCTGGGAATGCGCGCGTTCTGTGCCTCGTAGGCGCTGATGCGTGCCTTCATCTCGTCGATGGCGCGCGTATCGGCCCCGTTGCGGGTGTCGATCTGCTGCGCGCGGTTGGCCAGGAACAGCAGGATCGCCATCCACAGGCTGGCGCAGGCCACGTCGACCACGGCGAACTGGCCGAAGGTGGTGGCATCGGTGCCGAACACCTCACGCATGGCGACCATGTTGGCGCCGCCACCGATCCAGCTGCCGGCCAGTGCGGCCATGCCGGCCCAGGTATCACCGGCCACCGTTTCCGGATGGATCAGCTTCATCAGCTGGAAGGAGACGATCGCACCGAGCATGATGCCAGCGGTACCGGCACAGAACACAAGCAACAGCTTCGGCCCCAGCTTGATGACGCCCTTGAGGTCGATCGACAGCGTCAGCAGGACCAGCGCGGCCGGCAGCAGCACGTCACGCGCGACCGGGTTGTACAGCGAGGTGTTGTGGCCATCGATGACACCGGCGGTGTTGTAGATGGCGGGGATGAAATAGCACAGCAGCAGTGCCGGCACCCAGGCGAAGATCTTCTTCAACAGCGGGGTCGGACCACTGGCGGCCCAGAAGATCAGGGCCAGGGTGGCGGCAATCAGGCCCAGTCCAACGATATCGTTGCTGATCAGGGCAGTAGCGGGTTCGGTCGGCATGGGATCCTCTGTCGATCGAAAGAGCGGGAAAAAAAAGCGCCGCATGAAGCGGCGCAGGTCGAGATTAACACTGTCTTCACGCCGGGTCATGCCGCAGCGCGAAGCAAGTCGGCCGTCCGATCAGGCGGGGCGCGAAGCGCCGAAGTCCAGGGTGACACGCGTCCCGCGCGGTTGGCAGGGCTGCAACTGCAGCGTCCAGCCCAGGTGCTCGCACAGCCGCGCGATCAGGTCCAGGCCGATGCCACTGCCTCGATCGGCACGCTCACCGCGGGCCATGCGCGCGTGGATCGCCGCGATCTCCTCCGGGCTCATCCCATGCCCGGGGTCCTGCAGCGTCAGTACCGCCGACGAACTCAGCTGCAGCTCGATATGGCCGCGGCCGCTGTTTTCGATGGCATTGCGCAGCAGGTTGCCGATCGCCGCCTGCACCACCGCCAGCGGCGCGACGATATCCACCGGCGCGGCCTGGATACCGATGCTCAGGTCCTTGTCGCCGAGCAGGTGTCGATGGTCGTCGACGATCTCCGGCAGCAGCTGGTCCAGTGCGATGCGCTCGGCACGCGCGGCCAGGCGCGCAGGATCACGCGCCAGCACCAGCAGCAGCTCGATCAGCTGCTCCACGCTCTGTGCCGTGCGCAGGACCCGCTGCATCTGCTGGCGGGCACGTTCGGGCAGGCCCGGTTGCTCCAGCGCCAGCTCGGCAGCACCGGTCATCACTGCGATCGGCGTGCGCAGTTCATGGCTGGCGGTACTGATGAAGACCCGCTCACGCTCGACGAACTGCTCGTTGCGGTCCAGGTAGTCGTTCAGCGCATCGGCGATGGTGTGCAGCTCGGAACTGCCGCGCGGGTCGACCTCGATGCGCTGGCCCTGAACGCCCGGCCGCAATGCGCCGATGTGCTGGGCCAGCAGGCTCAACGGGCGCACCATGCGTTCCATACCGAAGGACGCCATCAGCACGGTGACGAAGATCATGATCACCCCGGCCAGCATCACCCAGCGCGTGGCGAACTGCTCCAGGTCATGGAAGTCGGAGATGTCCAGCGCCAGCGCGACACGTCCCATCGACCGGGTCTCGCGCACCATCACCGCCGTCTCCCGGCCTTTGATCATCACGCCGTCGTGAAGGCCCGGATGCAGCGTACGCAGGCTGTCAGGCAGGTTGACTGCATCGAAGCGGTACAGGCTGAGCGTGTCCGAATCCTGCCAGCGATAGTGCGGCTCATGCTCGACGTGCTCGACGATGCTGTCCAGTTCGGAATTGAGCAGCGCGCGCCAGGCGGCATGTTCGGCGTGTTCGTGCACGTAGTTGCCGACGCTGAACACGGCGATCGACAGCAGGGCCAGGTAGCCCAGCAACCACCACACCACGCGCCGGTACAGCGGGCCCGGCCTACGCGCCTTCATCATCATCCTTGCCTGCACCGGCGGCCGCGGTCACCGCAAGGCGGTAACCAACCCGCGGCAGGGTGTGGATCAGCTTGTCGGCAAACGGACCGTCGACGCTGCGGCGCAGCTCGTAGACATGCGAGCGCAGCAGGTCACCATCCGGTGGCTCATCGCCCCACAGGGCGAACTCCAGCTGTTGGCGGGTGACCGCACCGGGGCTGGCACGCATCAGCACCTCCAGCAGCTTGCGGCAGGCCGGGTACAGGTGGAGTACCTGCCCCCCCCGCTGGGCTTCGAGGGTCGCCAGGTCCAGCACCAGGTCGCCCACCTGCAGGCGCTTGCGCGGGTTTCGGCCCTGCGCACGCAGCAGCAGCGCCTCCAGCCGAACTTCCAGCTCGGGCAGGGCGAACGGCTTGGTCAGGTAGTCGTCGGCACCTGCGCGGAATCCGGTGATCTTGTCCGGCAGCTCGTCGCGCGCGGTCAGCATGATCACCGGCACCTCCGAAGCGTGCTCGGCGCGCAGGCGACGCAGCACCTCCGGCCCCTCCATGCGTGGCAGCATCCAGTCCAGGATCACCGCGTCGTAGGGGTGGCTGCCGGCCAGGTGCAGGCCGGTGATGCCGTCCGGGGCCACGTCGAGCACATGCCCGCGCGACTCGAAGTAGTCGAACAGGTTGGCCACCAGCTGGCGGTTGTCCTCGATCACCAACAGACGCATGCACGAAACATCCACGGAAGTTCGTACCATGGTAGCGCTGCGCATGTCGGAATGCGGTCGCCCCGGCCTCCTCTGACGCTTTTCCAACCCCCGCCACCTCAGAATGGCCGTTTTGCTCCCGGAGCCTGCCGTGCCCGTAGCCCTGCCCCGCCGTTGGCGCCTGCCCCTGTTGTGGCTGTTGATCGTTGCTGCGCTGGCAGCGGGGATCGGCCTTCGGCAGCCGCAGCCACCGGACGAGCCGCGCTTCGTGCTGGCGGCCCGCACCATGGTCGAAAGCGGGCAATGGCTGCTGCCGCACCGGGGCGTGGAGCTGTATGCGGAGAAGCCGCCGGTCTTCATGTGGCTGCAGGCGGCGGCCTACGAGATCGTCGGCAGCTGGCAGTGGTCGTTCCTGCTGCCGTCGCTGCTGGGCGCCCTGCTCAGCCTGTGGTTGGTGTCGGATCTGGCACGCCGACTGTGGTCACCGCGGCATTCCCTGTACGCCCTGGCGGCGCTGTTCTGCACCCTGCAGTTTGGCCTGATGGCCAAGCGCGCGCAGATCGACATGGTGCTGGTCGGCATGACCACGGTGGCCCTGTGGGGCTTGATGCGCCACCTGTGCGAACGCCACAACCTGGCTGCCTTGTGGCTGGCGGGGTTCGCCGCTGGCCTCGGCACGGTGACCAAAGGCGTGGGTTTCCTGCCGCTGCTGATGGTCCTGCCGTGGTTCGGCTGGTGGCTGTACCAGCGTCGCCGCGGTCGCAGCGTGGACGGCCCCCACCCGGCAACGCTGCTGTGGCTGATCCCGGCCTTCCTGCTGGGCGTGTCGGTGTGGCTTGCCCCGCTGGGCTGGGCGCTGCTGCACACGCCCAGCGCCGAACTGCAGGTCTACGCGCATGAACTGTTGTTCAAGCAGACCGGTACCCGCTATGCCAACGCCTGGCACCATCGCCAACCGGCCTGGTACTACCTGCAGGTGATCCTGACCCTATGGCTGCCGGGCAGCCTGCTGCTGCCGCTGCTGTTCAAGCCGTGGTGGCGCCGCATCCGCCGGGGCGACCGCCGGCAGTGGCTGCTGCTGGGCTGGGCGCTGCTGGTGCTGGTGTTCTTCAGCGCCAGCCCGGGCAAGCGCGAGGTCTATGTGCTGCCGATGCTGCCTGCGATGGCACTGGCGGGTGCGCCGTTGTTGCCCGGCTTGCTGCGCCGGCTGTGCGTGCGCCGCTATCTGTTCGGCTACAGCGTGGTGCTGATGCTGGCCACCGGCGTGCTCGGCGTGATGCTGATGACCGAGCACCCGTGGGCCTTGGCGCAACTGGAGCGCCGGGCCATGCCCGATGCGCTGCTGCCGGTGCTGGGTGATGGCCTGCTGACCTTCGCCATCGCGCTGGCCACGCTGGTCGTCTGGTTGCGGGTGCGCCGCGCCACGACACTGGTGCTGTTGACCCACGGCATGCTGTGGATGCTCTACGGCCTGGTGCTGATTCCGGCACTGGATCCCTACGCATCGGCATCGGCGCTGATGCGCCGCGTCGGCGCACGGATCGGTCCGGACGCCGAACTGGCGCTGGTCGCCTGGCGCGAGCAGAACCTGCTGCAGGCTGACCGCCCGGTACGCGAGTTCGGCTTCAAGCGGCCCTGGGCCGAGCAGTGGCACGACGCCGGCCCGTGGGTGGCCGAGGCGCCGGACAAGCGCTGGCTGCTGGTGCTGGACGAGGCGATGAGCCCCTGCGTGGATCCGGCCAAGGTGATCGATATCGGTGTTGCCAACAGGAATCGTTGGCAACTGCTTCCCGGTACGGCCTGGGATCCGCAATGCCACGCCGAACGGGCCGGCTCGACCGCCGAAGAAGACTGAACGTTGACTCGTGCCGGGCAAGCATTAACCCGGCGCGAACGAGCGTCCGACCCTTCTCCGACATGCAGGTGACGAGCATGACTGCGGATTCCCGAACCCGCCTTCCCTCAGCATGCCCGTTCGTCCCCTTGATTCGATCGCGCCGCTTGCGACATCGCCACTGGCGTCAAGATTCGCCGTAACTCACTTTTGGCTGCCTGTCGCAATCGGTCTGCCCGTGTTTGCGCTGCTGATGGGGTTCGGCGGCGACCAGTGGGTGGCCGACCACCTGTTCCGTCTTGAGGGCGGCCATTGGGCATTGCAGGACGCCTGGATCACCCGCAGCGTCGTGCACAAGGCCGGTAAATGGTTGAGCACTGCGGCGGCGCTGGTCGTGCTCCTGCTGTGCTTCCATCACTGGCGTAAAGGACGCGATCACACCCTGCGGTGGGCGCTGCTTTATGTCGTACTTGCCCTGGCGCTGGGCACCGGCGTGATCTCCCTGCTGAAGGCGCTGGTGCCGATGGAATGCCCGTGGGATCTGCTCCGCTACGGTGGCCACCAGCCTTTCATCGGGCTTTTCACGGCGCGCCCCGCAGGCATGGCCGCGCAGGCCTGCTTCCCGGCGGGCCACGCCAGCGCGGGTTATGCATGGTTGTCCCTTTACTTTTTTGCCCTGCTGTGGCGCCCTTCATGGCGCTGGGCCGGGTTGTGGATCGGTCTTGGCACCGGTCTGGTGTTCGGCATCAGCCAGCAGCTGCGCGGCGCGCACTTCCTCTCGCATGACGTCGCCACCGCATTGATCTGCTGGCTGCTTTCGCTCGGCCTGTATCTGATCGTCAAACGCGTCCTGACACGCCGTCAGCGGGACCGTCCCAACCGCCAGGAGGCAAACGCATGAGTGCATCGGTCCAATGGCCCGCCCGCCTCCCCGCCCTTGCGGGTCTGCGCCACTGGCGGCCGCAGCTGTCCACCGAAGCGCTGATCGCGCTGACCAGCCTGTTCTTCGCGGTAGCCGGGAATGGCCTGTTCTGGCACAGCGCGATGGCCAGCCATCCAGGCAGCCTGCGCTACGCGCTTTCGCTGCTGCTGTTGCTGCTGGGCGCTCACGGCGTGCTGCTGGGCATCCTGGTCTGGCGCTGGAACGCCAAGGTGGTGATCAGCCTGTTGCTGCTGGTGACCGCATTCGCCGCGCACTACATGAGCCGCTACCACATCTACCTGGATGCGGACATGCTGCGCAACGTGCTGGCGACCGACCCCAAGGAAAGCCGCGAGCTGATGACCGTGTCGCTGCTGTGGCCGGTACTGTTGCTGGCGGTGTTGCCGATGGCGGTGTTGTGGCGCGTGCAGCTGCGTCGCCGCAGCTGGGGCCGCAGCCTGCTGTGGCGACTGGGGTTCCTGGCGGTGGCCGCGGTGACCGCCGTCGGCGGCGCGTTGATCTCGTTCCAGGATGTTTCGGCACTGATGCGCAACCAGCGCGAAGTGCGTTACCTCGCCACCCCGGCCAACGTGCTGCTGGGCATGCCGCGTGCGCTGCGTGGCGACAACCCGGTGCAGCGCGCACCGAAGCTGCCGATCGGCACCGACGCCAAGGCCACGCCACGCGCCCCGGCCAGCAAGCCGCGCCTGCTGGTGATCGTCATGGGCGAGACCGTCCGTGCGCAGAACTGGGGCCTCAACGGTGGCCGCAACACCACTCCGGAACTGGCCCAGGCCAGCGTGATCAATTTCCCGGACATGCACTCATGCGGCACCAGCACGGAGGTCTCGCTGCCGTGCCTGTTCTCGCCGTGGGGCCGCCACGACTACGACGAGAAGAAGATCCGTGCGCACCAGTCGCTGCTGCACGTACTGAATCGCGCCGGCATCGCGCCGCTGTGGCGTGACAACCAGTCCGGCTGCAAGGGCGTGTGCGAGGGCCTGGACTTCCAGTCATTGTCCGACGCCACTACACCCGGCCTGTGCGCGGATGGTCGCTGCATGGACGAGATCCTGCTGCAGGACCTGGCCACCCAGGTGCGGGCCAAGCCCGGCGACCGGGTGGTGGTGCTGCACCAGCTGGGCAACCACGGCCCGGCCTACTTCGAGCGCTACCCGCCCGCCTTTGCCCGCTTCAAGCCAACCTGCGACACCCGTGACATCGGCCGTTGCTCGCGCGACGAGATCACCAACAGCTATGACAACGCGGTGTTGTACACCGATCATTTCCTGAGCAAGACCATTGGTACCCTGCAGAGCATGCAGGATTACGACACGGCGATGATCTACCTGTCCGACCATGGTGAATCGCTGGGCGAGAAGGGCCTGTTCCTGCATGGCGTGCCGTATGCGATCGCACCGGCCGAGCAGACCCGCGTACCGATGACGATGTGGTTCTCGCCGGGCTTCGCCAGCAGCCGTGGGTTGGATCTGCAGTGCGTGCGCAAGCGTTCGGCGGCGTATACCGACCACGACAACCTGTTCCCGTCGGTGCTGGGCCTGATGCAGGTGAAGACGGCGCTGTACGAGCGCGACCGCGACGTGTTCGCCAACTGCGAAGGTTGAGGGTTGTTCGGCAGGGCTTGCAGCCCTGCACCTGCGGGGGCAACGGCAACGGCCGAAGCAACAGCAGAAGCGGGTTTCCTGAGGGGTGGCGGGGTGGGTCCGGTTGCGG
>NZ_JAOCGL010000143.1:0-7923 GCF_029842485.1 Stenotrophomonas sp. GD03777 | reverse complement strand
CAGAACATTCCTTCAAACGGGTTCCAGCTGGCGCGTCCTTCCACCTTCTCCAGGTAGTAGCTGTAGTTGGTGCTGGAGGCGACCAGCAGGTTCATGGCGATGAACAGCATGCGCCCGACGACATCCGGCAGGAACATGGTGACGATGGCCAGCGCGATGTTGATGCCGATCACCACCAGTGCCTTGCGCCACATGCCGAGAATCAGCAGGTAGATGGCACCGAAGAACAACGCGAAGAAGTTCAGGTTGATCTTCAGGCGGTCACCAAAGGACAGTGCCTTCCAGGCCTGCTTGAAGCCGGGGTTCTTGGGGGCGCCGTGCTGGCGGAAGAAGTTGAAGCGGAACTGCCACTTCGGGCTGAACTGGGACAGGTCAGTGGTATTCATTGGGAAACATCCCTGTGAGAAAACGTTTTCATGATAGGACAAGTCCTATTCAGGATCCAAGCGCTAGCGTCAAGAATGTGACGCCTGCCTTGTTCGCGCGCCTGCGGCCAAGCGCCGCGCCGTCACCCGCCCGCCTTGTTTTTAGGATAGGGTGCGCAGTTCCGCTGCCGCACCGGCTGAACCCGTGCGGCGGCGGGATGTCCATGGAGGTTGCATGACCACACCTGCTACACCGGAAAACGCACCGGGACCGGTGCTCCTGCCGACACCTGAAGTGGTGCAGGCACAACAACTGCTCGCACGCCAGCAACTGGCGGTGGCGATGGACCGTGCGCGCACGGCCGCCACGCGGGATGCGGCACCGGCCGCGCTGGAAAGCGAGTAACCCGCAACACCGTCGATCGCGCTGGCATGTCGCCAGCGCGATCACGGCGCGTGCCGCCGGTCAGAACCGCGCGGTCATGCTCAGGAAGTAGCTGCGCCCGGCGACGAAGTAGTCGGTGGAGCCTTCCGCATACAGCTTCTTGTCGGCCAGGTTGCTGACGCCACCGCGCAGGGTCAGCACTTCGTTGACGTTCCATGCCGCGGTCAGGTCATACAGCGTATAGGCCTTGAGGAAGGTCGTGGCGGTGCCGGTCTGCCTGCCGGTGTACTGCGCCGACAGGCTGCCGGAAAACACCGTGCTGGGCGCCCAGTCCAGCGACGAATAGCCGGAGAACTCCGGCGTATCGATCAGGTTGCGGCCGGTGGTCAGGTTCCTGGCTTCCTTCATCCAGGTCGCCGAGGTGCGCCAGCGCCACTGCTCGCCGAAGCGGACGTTGAGGTTGCCTTCCATGCCGCGGGTGCGCGCGCGCTGTACGTTGTTCATGCGCGTCCACCAGATGCCGTTGAACCGGCCCAGCGGTGCGTACTCGATCTTGTTCCGGAAGTCGGTGTGGAAATAGGTCACGCCGACATCGATCAGGTCATTGTCGAAGCTGATGCCGATCTCGCGGTTGGTGCTGGTCTCCGGATCCAGGTCCGGGTTGCCGGCCATGTAGCACCCGCCACGGGTGTAGCCCAGCGGAATCAGCGAGGTGCAGCCGCGGCCCCCGGACTGGGTAGCGGCACTGGCCGAGTTCTCGGTCAGGCTGGGCGCACGGAAGCCCTTGGAGACGCCACCGCGGATCGTCCACTGTTCGGCAGGGTGCCAGACCAGGTACGCACGCGGGCTGACGTGGCCGCCGAACTGCTCGTGATGGTCCAGGCGCGCGCCCACGGTCAGGGCCAGGGTGCGGTGCAGTTTCAGCTCGTCCTCGGCAAACAGCGCCCAGGTGTCCACGTCCAGAGTGGAGCCGCTGACCGCGTTGCCGGCATAGTCGATCGGCGCGCGGCCGATGGTGTCGGTGTTGGTCAGCTCCTGCCGCTTCCATTGGCCGCCTACGGCGAACTGGTGTTCAACGCCGAGGGTGAACGGCGTGGTCAGGCTGCCCTCGATGATCGTATCGGTGGCTTCGGAACGGCCGGCAGCACCGATGCCGTTCCTGTACTCGGTCCAGTACGCACTGATCTTCGAATTGCCGAAGCGCCACTTGCCATCGTGGTTGAGCGCCAGCGAGCTGCGCTTGAGCTCACTGGCACCCCAGGCACCTTCGTCCTGCTTTTCCAGCGACGCAT
Source organism: Stenotrophomonas sp. GD03777 (assembly GCF_029842485.1). Lineage (NCBI taxonomy): Bacteria > Pseudomonadati > Pseudomonadota > Gammaproteobacteria > Lysobacterales > Lysobacteraceae > Stenotrophomonas > Stenotrophomonas sp. GD03777. Next base: position 5,881 of record NZ_JAOCGL010000143.1, on the reverse strand, counting down.
CGATGAAGGCCTGCTGCACGCCGTGCCCGGCTTCCAGCGACAGTTCCTGTGCGTCGCTCAGCTTCCACTGCAGCAACGCATCGACATTGCGGTCCTTTTCGCCCGCGTAGGCATTGCCGGAGACACCGCCGTTGGAGCGGTCCGAATCGCGGCGCATGCTGTTGGCACCGATGCGCAGGCCGAAGCGTTCGCCCAGCGGCCCGGAGAACGTGGCGCCGATCTGCTGGGTATCGCCGCGCTTGCCGTCAGCCGGGCGGGTGTAGCTGTGGGTGGCGCTGCCGTTCCATTCGTCGCCGATGCGCCGGGTGATGATGTTGATCACCCCGCCCATCGCATCGGAGCCATACAGCGACGACATCGGCCCGCGCACCACTTCGATGCGCTCGATCTGGTCCGGCGAGATCCAGTTCAGGTCCTGGCGGCCGAGGTCGGGGCGATAGTTGGTCGAGGCCGAGCTGCCCATGCGCTTGCCGTCCACCAGCACCAGCGTGTAGTTGGACGGCATGCCACGCAGCTTGATCTTGGACTGCTCGCCGACGGCGCTGAGGCCGCCGGTCACGCCCGGTACGCGGCTGAGCAGGGCGGCCAGGTCCGGTACTGGCTGGCGCTCGATGTCCTCACGACTGATCACGCTGATGCTGGCCGGGGCATCCTTGATCCACTGCTGGCTGCCTGAAGCCGTGACCACCACGGTATCAAGGTCCTTGGTGGAGGCATCGGCGGCGGCCTCTGCGGCGGCCAGGCCGGGCAGGGCCAGCAGGCAGGCGGCGGCCAGGCCGGGCAGCGCCAGCAGGCAGGCGGTGGCCAGGCGGGTGCGCGGCAGGCGCGCGGAACGGGAACGGGACGACAGGGACATGACGGCTTCCATGAGAGGTGGGGTGACCCGGTGGAAGCAGCAGGCGCAGGCAGACAGCAGGCAGCCCCCCCCTTCCGTGGGTCGTCGGGTGCGCGGTCAGGACCGGCGCAGCTGGGTGGGTCGCGGCCGTGCGGAAGACGGTGACCTGCCTGGTTCATTAAATGATAACCGTTCGCGTTTGTTACGATCCAGTACCGGGGGCGATGCAGTGACATCTGGCCATGCCCTGGCGTGATCGCCTGCTATTTGCTGAATGGGGACAAATCCCGGTGTAGACCTTCGCACCCGGCTTACATTCTGGGCCCTAGACTGGGCCGCATTTTCGATTCCGCCCCGTTGGAGATCGTGTGGGTTCCGGTAGTGACAGACATCGACTGTGCGGCGTGAGGCCGACACAGCCAGGACAAGTGCGGGCGCCGGGAAAGCGCGCCGGGAACCTTGGTGCATGCAGCCCGGCCGGGATGGCCGGCCGTGCCGACGGCGCGGAGTAAGCGACGATGGGGGTGCAGACCATCCATGCGGAAGCAGGAACGCCGCGGCTCGATGCCGGCTGGGCGCTGCTGCCCGCTGAATCGCCGTTGCCGATGCCCGAACAGACCCTGCGCGAAGGCGCACTGAAGGTCCGGCGGCATCGCACCTCGCCGCGCCTGATCGGCCTGCGCCGGCTGTACCTGTTTGGTGGCACGCTCGGCATGACCGCCGTGGCTACGCGGATGATGTGGCGGGTGCTGTCGGCCAATGGCATCAGCGTGCTCGAAGCCTGCCTGCTGGTGCTGTTCGTCGGCCTGTTTGCCTGGATCGCGCTCTCCTTTGCCAGCGCCCTGGCCGGCTTCCTGACCGCTGTGTTCGACCGGGGCTATCGGCTCGGCATCGACCCGGACAAGCCGTTGCCGGCCGTGCACAGCCGTACTGCGCTGTTGATGCCGACCTACAACGAAGACCCGCGCCGCCTGCTGGCGGGCCTGCAGGCGATCTACGAGTCGGTGGCGGCCACCGGCCAGCTCGACCGCTTCGACTTCTTCGTGCTCAGCGACACCCGCCGCGAGGACATCGCCGCTGCCGAGGAACAGGTGTTCGCCGAGCTGCGCGAGCGTGTGCCGGAGGGGCAGACCCGCCTGTTCTATCGTCGCCGTGGTGACAACAGCGGGCGCAAGGCCGGCAACATCGCCGACTGGGTCCGCCGCTTCGGCGGTGCCTACCCGCAGATGCTGATCCTTGACGCCGACAGCCTGATGACCGGCGACAGCATCGTGCGCCTGGTGGCCGGCATGGAACACAACGCCGACGTCGGACTGATCCAGACCCTGCCGTCGGTGATCGGCGGCCGCACGCTGTTCGCGCGCATGCAGCAGTTCGGTGGCCGCGTGTACGGGCCGGTGATCGCCCGCGGCGTGGCCTGGTGGCACGGCGCCGAGAGCAACTACTGGGGCCACAACGCCATCATCCGTACCCGTGCCTTCGCCGACCACGCCGGCCTGCCGGCGCTGCCGGGGCGCAAGCCGTTCGGCGGCCACGTGCTCAGCCACGATTTCGTCGAAGCGGCGCTGATGCGTCGTGGCGGCTGGGCCGCGCACATGGTGCCCTACCTCGGTGGCAGTTACGAGGAAGGCCCGCCGACGCTGACCGACCTGCTGGTGCGCGACCGCCGCTGGTGCCAGGGCAACCTGCAGCACGGCAAGGTGGTCGGCAGCCGCGGGCTGCACTGGATCAGCCGCACGCACATGCTGATCGGCATCGGCCACTATTTCACCGCACCGATGTGGGCGATGCTGATGCTGATCGGCATCGCCATCCCGCTGTTCCAGGAAGGCATCGATTTCAACGCCCTGCTGCACCTGTCGCCCAGCGTGTACTGGCGCGCACAGGATGAAGAGCAGGTGGTGCGCCTGTTCGCCGCCACCATGGCGGTGCTGCTGCTGCCCAAGGTGCTCGGCTACCTGGCAATGCTGCTGGACCCGGTCGACCGCCGCGGTTGTGGCGGTCCGATCCGTGCCTTCGTATCGATGCTGGTGGAAACCGTGCTCGCCGCGCTGATGGCGCCGGTGGTGATGTACGTGCAGTCACGCGGCGTGGCCGAAGTGTTGTCCGGGCGCGATTCCGGCTGGGACGCGCAGCAGCGTGACGACGGCGGCATCTCGTGGATGGCGTTGATCCGTGGCTACGGTGGCCTGGGTGTGTTCGGCGCCTTCATGGGCGTGCTGGCCTGGGCGGTATCGCCGTCGCTGGCGGCCTGGATGGCGCCGGTGGTGATCGGCATGGTTCTGGCCGTTCCGGTGGTGGCGCTGACCTCCTCGCGCGGCCCCGGTGCTTTCCTGCATCGCCTCGGCCTGCTCGATATCCCCGAAGAGAACATCCCGCCACCGGTGCTGGTACGCGCCGCGCAGCTGCGGCGGGAAGCGGCCGAGCAACCGCCGCTGTACTGATTGCCCCGCGCCAGCGGCATAATGCGGCTCGAACTTGAAGGAGCCGCATCATGCTGCAAACGGTGGAACAGGAAACCGGCGCCTCGCCGCAGTGGTCGGTGATCTGGTTGCACGGCCTCGGCGCCGACGGCCATGATTTCGCGCCGATCGTGCCGGAACTGGTGCGGCCGCACTGGCCGGCGCTGCGCTTCGTGTTCCCGCACGCACCCGTGCGGCCGATCACGATCAACAACGGCGTGCCGATGCGCGGCTGGTACGACATCGTGGGCATGGACTTCCGTTCGCGCGCCGACATGGCCGGCGTGCAGGAATCGGTGGTGCAGCTGGACGCACTGATCGCGCGCGAGATCGAGCGCGGCATCGCGCCGGAGAAGATCTTCCTGGCAGGCTTCTCGCAGGGTGGGGCGATCATCCTGACGGCCGCGCTCTCGCGTACCGCGCCGCTGGCCGGCCTGATCGCGCTGTCCACCTATCTGCCTGAAGCCGACAGCGCCACGCGTGTTGACGGCGCGGTGCAGGTGCCGGTGTTCATGGCCCATGGCAGTGGCGACCCGGTGATCCCGCAGGCCGTCGCAGCGCACAGCGCGCAGGCGCTGCGTACGCTGGGCCTGGATGTGGCGTGGCACAGTTACCCGATGGCCCACCAGGTCTGTGCCGAGGAGATCCAGGCACTGGGTGACTGGCTGCAGGAACGCCTGGGCGCCGCCTGAGCCATGTCGCCGGCCAGCACACCGCCATGGATGCCGGAACTGTGCCGCCTGCCACGGCTGGCGGCGATGCTCGGCCTGGCCGAGCTGGTGGTGGTGGTACTGGCGCTGGCGCCGGACGGCAGCCGTCACTGGACCTTCGGCGAACTGCTGTCGGCCAGCGGATTCGCGCTGTGGCTGGCGCTGGCGGTGACCGCCAGCCTGTGCCTGCTGCGGCAGACCCTGTCGCGGCTGCCGCCGGTGCTGGGCGCCATTGCGGCGACCGTGCTGGCAACCCTGATCGCGGTGGTCTGCGCTGGCATCGTGCACGCGCTGTACGCGGTGCTGGGCGACAGCTTCGCCAGCGGCATCAGCTTCTGGCGTTTCACCCTCGGCAGCGCGGCAACCACGGCGCTGATCGCCGCGCTGGCGCTGCGCTACTTCTACGTAAGCGATCGCTGGGCCGCGCAGGTGCAGGCCAACGCGCGCGCGCAGGCCGACGCGCTGCAGGCGCGTATCCGCCCGCATTTCCTGTTCAACAGCATGAACCTGATCGCCAGCCTGCTGCATCGTGACCCGGCAGTCGCCGAGCGCGCGGTGCTGGACCTGTCCGATCTGTTCCGTGCCGCGCTGGGGGCGGGCGAGGGCGATTCCACCCTTCGCGACGAATGCGAGCTGGCCGAGCGCTACCTGTCGATCGAATCGCTGCGCCTGGGTGAACGCCTGCAGGTGCGTTGGCAGCGCGACGAGCCGCTGCCATGGGACCTGCCCTTGCCAAGGCTGGTACTGCAGCCGCTGGTGGAAAATGCCGTGCTGCATGGCATCTCGCGCCTGCCCGACGGCGGCACCATCGAACTGCAGCTGGCGCGCGAGGGCAATGAACTGCAGATCCGCGTACGCAACCCGGCACCCGATCCGCAGGCGCCGGGGCTGGCGCTGGCACGCGGCGCCGGCCATGCCCAGCACAGCATCGGCCATCGGCTGGCCTGGCGCTTCGGCAGCACCGCGCGGATGACGGCTGGCTGGAGCGAGGGCTACTATGCCTGCCAGGTGACAGTGCCGATCCAGTGAGGGAACGATCGTGAGGGTAGTCATCGCCGACGACGAACCGCTGGCGCGCGAGCGCCTGCGCAGCCTGTTGGCGGCACAGGACGGCGTGGACGTGGTGGCCGAGGCCGGCAACGGTGAGCAGGCCCTGCACGCGTGCGCGGAGCTGCAGCCGGACCTGGTCCTGCTGGATATCGCGATGCCCGGGCTGGATGGCCTGGAAGCGGCCCGCCACCTGGCCAGCTTCGAACCTCGGCCAGCGGTGGTGTTCTGCACCGCCTACGATGCGCATGCGCTGTCGGCGTTCGAGGCCGCAGCGATCGACTACCTGATGAAGCCAGTGCGTGCCGAACGGTTGGCGGCGGCGATCGCACGTGCGCGCACGTTCCTGGCCGGCCGCGATGGCCGGCCGCAGGAGCACAGCGGGCAGCAGGCACGCAGCGTGCTGTGCGCACGCCTGCGCGGCAGCCTGCGCCTGATTCCGCTGGACGATATCCACTACCTGCAGGCCGAGGAGAAGTACGTGGTGGTGCACCACGCACGCGGCGAGGACCTGATCGAGGAATCGCTGAAGTCGCTGGAAGAAGAGTTCGCCAGCCGTTTCATCCGCATCCATCGCAACTGCCTGGTGGCACGCCACGAGCTGGTGGAGCTGCGTCGAGGCTCGGGCGGGCAGGTGCAGGCGGTATTGCGGCATGGCAAGCAGCCGCTGGAAGTCAGCCGCCGGTGCGTGGCGACGCTGAAGCAGGAACTGCGGCATCTGTGAGTGGTCCCGCGCGGCCTGCGGCCGCGACTGCTTACGAGCAACGTCTGGAGCAACGGCAACTGCAACTGCAACGGCGGTTGGTCGGCGCGTTGGTGCTACGTAC
>NZ_JAOCGL010000142.1:0-7933 GCF_029842485.1 Stenotrophomonas sp. GD03777 | reverse complement strand
GCGCGCTGTACGAGAAGGAATGGAAGTGGCGCCAGCAGGGAGGTGGTGAAGCCAGCGAGGACGAAGACGCCCCGGCCAACGCCACCCGCATGCCTGACGTCGGCCCGGCCGCGCAGCAGGCGCGTCTGAAGGTGTGGGACGATACCCTGGCCGCACTGAAGAAGATCGACCCGAAGACCCTGTCGCCGGACAACCAGGTCAACTACGCGATCTATCGCGACCAAGTGTTCAACCTGGCCGAAGAGACGCGCCTGCGCGGCTACGAAATGCCGTTCAACGCCGATTCCTCGTTCTGGTCCAACCTGTCCTTCATGGCCCGGCGCGAGATGAAGACCGTGCAGGACTACCAGAACTACATCGCACGGCTGAACGATGTGCCGCGTTACTTCGGCCAGCAGACCGAGAACATGCGCGCCGGCCTGAAGCGCGGCTTCAGCGTGCCGCGCGCGGTGCTGGATGGCCGCGAAGTGTCCATCGCCACCGTTGCCGAGCTGAAGGACCCGACCGAATCGCCGCTGTACGCGCCGTTCAAGAAGCTGCCCAACAGCATCCCGGCCGCCGAACAGGCCAGGCTGCAGGCGCAGGCGCGTGAAGCGATCAGCGGCAAGGTGGTGCCGGCGTTCCAGCAGCTGCGCACCTTCTTCGTCAACGAGTACGTGCCGCAGGCGCGCACCACCCTGGCCGCCGAAGCGATGCCCGATGGCAAGGCCTACTACAGGCAGCAGATCCACGAGTACACCACGCTGGACCTGTCGCCGGACGAGATCCACCGCATCGGCCTGGAGGAAGTCGCACGCATCCAGGGCGAGATGAACGACATCATCAAGCAGGTGAAGTTCAAGGGCAGCTTCGCCGAGTTCCTGACCTTCCTGCGTACCGATCCGCAGTTCTATGCGAAGACGCCGGAAGAGCTGCTTTCGCGCGCCGCGTGGATTTCCAAGCGGGCGGACGGCCAGCTCGGCAAGTACATGACGTTGCCGCGCGCGCGCTTCACCATCGTGCCGGTGCCACCGGACATTGCACCGTTCTGGACGGCCGGCCGCGGTGGCATGGGTACCTACTGGCTCAACACCTACAACCTGCCCTCGCGCCCGCTGTACAACCTGCCGGCACTGACCCTGCATGAATCCGATCCGGGCCATTCGCTGCAGGGCGCGATCGCCGCCGAGCAGAAGAACCTGCCCGAGTTCCGCCGCAACGCCTACATCTCCGCCTATGGCGAAGGCTGGGCGCTGTACTGCGAGAAGCTGGGCGTGGAGATGGGCATCTACGAAACCCCGTACGAGGATTTCGGCCGCCTGACCTACGAGATGTGGCGCGCCGCGCGCCTGGTGATCGACACCGGTGTGCACAGCAAAGGCTGGACCCGCGAGCAGGCGTTGGCCTACCTGCGTGACCACACCGCGCTGAGCGAGCATGAAGTGACCACTGAAGTGGACCGCTACATTTCCTGGCCGGGCCAGGCGCTGAGCTACAAGCTGGGCGAGATCGCCATCGTGCGCCTGCGTGCGCAGGCCGAGAAGGAGCTGGGCGACAAGTTCGACATCAAGGGCTTCCACGACACCCTGCTCAAGCAGGGCTCGGTGCCGCTGCCGGTGCTGGAACAGCAGATCCAGGCCTACATCGCCGAGCGCAAGAAGGCCTGACCGGTACCGGGTAGTGCCGGCCGCTGGCCGGCAATCCGACCCGGTCACGGGGTCGGATCCCTTTCCCGTGGAAAGGGCTCCGACCCCCTCTCACCTCACCCCACCGCCCGCGGCTTGGCCACGCGTGCCGCAAACGTCGGCAGCACCAGCAGGGTCAGCACGGTGGCGGTGATCAGGCCACCGATCACCACCGTCGCCAGCGGTTTCTGCACTTCTGCGCCGGAACCGCTGGCGATCGCCATCGGAATGAAGCCGACGATCGCCACAAGCGCCGTGGTCAGCACTGCTCGGATGCGGCTGGAGGCACCGTTGATCGCCGCCTGCAGCGGCAGGTCGCCGGCATCCAGGCGTTCGCGGATCGCCTGCATCAGCACCAGGCCATTCAAGGTCGCCACGCCGGACACGGCGATGAAGCCGACCGCTGCCGATACCGAGAACGGCATGCCCCGCAGCAGCAGCGCGAGGATGCCGCCGACCAACGCCAACGGCACGCAGCTGAACACCAGAATGGCTTCCTTGCCGCTGCGCAGGGCCATGAACAGCAGGCTGCCGATCAGCAGGAACACTACCGGTACCACCGTCGCCAGCCGCTTTTCCGCGCGCTGCAGGTTCTCGAACTGGCCACCCCAGGTCAGGTAGGCACCCGGCGGCAGTGCCACGTCGGCTACCGCGGCCTGCGCTTCGCCGACGAAGCCGCCCAGGTCGCGGCCACGCACGTTGGCCTGCACCACCACGCGGCGGCTGCCGTTGTTGCGGCTGATCTGGTTCGGCCCTTCGCTGACCGTGATGCGCGCAACCGACGACAGCGGAATCACCAACCCCGACGGCGTGGCGATCGGCAGCGAGGCCAGCTGGTCCGGATCGTTGCGCGCGGCATCGTCCAGGCGCACCACCACGTTGAAGCGGCGGTCGCCTTCGAAGATCTTGCCCGCCGCAGTACCGCCGATGCCGGTGGACAGTGCATCACTCACATCCGCCGCAGTCAGCCCATACTGCGCCGCCGCCACATGATCGATCGCCACGTTCAGCGTGGGCAGGCCGGAGATCTGTTCCACCCGCACGTCGGCCGCGCCATCCACCGCACGCAGCTTCAGCGCCACCTGGTCGGCCACCTTCTGCAGCTGGCCGAAGTCATCGCCAAAGATCATTACGGCCAGGTCGGTACGCACGCCGGAAATCAGCTCGTTGAAGCGCAGCTCGATCGGCTGGCTGAACTCGAAACTGTTGCCCAGCTGCTGCCCGGCCAGCTTTTCGAAACGGGCCACCAGCGCGTCCTTGGCCAACTTCGGATCGGGCCAGTCCTTGCGTGGCTTCAGCACGATCACGCTGTCGGAGATGTTGGTCGGCATCGGATCGATCGCCGCCTCGGCGGTACCGGTACGCGAGAACACGGTCTCCACTTCCGGCTGCTTGGCAATCACCTTTTCCAACGCCAGTTGCATGGCCAGTGACTGCTCCAGCGACGTCGACGGCACGCGCAACGCCTGCATCGCCACGTTGCCTTCGTCCAGCGTCGGCATGAACTCGCGGCCCAGCATCGAGAACGAGCCGATGCCCACCACCACCATCATCACCGCACTGGCCACTACCGTGCGCGGATGCGCCACGGCCTTGCGGATCACCGGCTCGATGCGCGCGCGCAGCACGCGTATCAGCCTGGTCTCGTGCTCGCCGTCGTCCGCATGTGCATCGGCGTCCTTCAGCTTCGGCTCGCGCACCAGCAGCGCCGTCATCGCCGGCACGAAGGTGAAGGAGAACAGGAAGGCACCGACCAGGGCCAGCATGAAGGTCGCCGCCATCGGGTGGAACGTCTTGCCCTCCACACCTTCCAGGGTGAGGATCGGCGCGAACACCAGCAGGATGATCAGCTGGCCGAACGCCGCCGGGCGCGCCATCTTCAGCGCGGAATCGGCGGCCACGCGCAGCCGTTCCATCGCGGTCAGCGCCCGGCCCAGTTCGGCGCGGCGCTGGCCCAGCATCAGCAGCGTCGACTCGACCACGATCACCGCACCGTCCACCAGGATGCCGAAGTCCAGTGCACCCAGGCTCATCAGGTTGCCGCTGATGCCGAAGCGGTTCATGCCGATCACCGCGAACAGGAACGACAGCGGAATCACCAGCGCGGTGATGGTGGCCGCGCGCAGGTTGCCCAGCAGCAGGAACAGCACCACCACCACCAGCAGCGCGCCCTCGGTGAGGTTCCGGGCCACGGTCTTGATGGTGGAATTGACCAGCACACTGCGGTCCAGCACCGGTGCGGCCACGATGTCGGCCGGCAGCGACGTGTTCACCTGTTCCAGACGTGCGGCTGCGGCCTGCGCCACGGTGCGGCTGTTGCCACCGGCAATCATCAGCGCGGTGCCCAGCACGGCCTCGTGGCCGTTGCGGCTGGCTGCACCCAGGCGCGGCGCGCGGCTCAGTTCCACGGTGGCTACATCGGCCACGCGCACCACCACGCCATTGCGGGTGGCCACCGGCGCCTGTGCAAGATCCTCGGTGGTCAGCGCCAGGCCATCGGCACGCACCACCAGGCCTTCACCGGCCCGCTGCACGAAGCCGGCGCCGGCCTGCACGTTGGAGCGCTGCAGCGCGGTAACCAGGTCGGCCAGGCCGAGGCGATGCGCGGCCAGTTTGGCGCTGTCCGGATGCACGCCGTATTCCTTGACGTAGCCGCCGACCGTATCGACACCGGCCAGCCCCGGGCTGGAGCGCATCTGCGGCGCGATGATCCAGTCCTGCACGGTGCGCAGGTAGGTCGCGCGCTCTTCCGGCGTGCGCAGCAGGTTGCCTTCCGGCGTGCGGTAGACCTCGCCGGCCTGCCAGCCGGCTTCACCGGGCTTGGCCAGCCTGGTCGGATCGAACGCGGTGAAGTCCACCGTCCACATCAGCACCTCGCCGAGGCCGGTGGTGACCGGCGACAGCATCGGCGACGCACCATCGGGCAGGTCTTCCGATGCCTCGCGCATGCGTTCGGCCACCTGTTGGCGGGCGAAGTAGATGTCGGTGGCATCGGTGAAGATCGCGGTGACCTGCGAGAAGCCATTGCGCGAAAGCGAACGCGTGGTGGTCAGGCCGGGAATGCCGGCCAGCGCGGTTTCCAGCGGATAGGTCACCTGCCGTTCGATCTGCTCCGGGGTCAGCGCCGGGGTCACCGTGTTGATCTGCACCTGGCGGTTGGTGATGTCCGGCACGGCGTCGATCGGCAGCTTGCCCAGCTGGAACAGGCCCACGGCGGCGATCAGCGCCGCCATGAACACCACCAGCCAGCGGTGGCGCACCGCTGTTTCAATGATCAGCTTGAACATGATCGCCTCCTCAGTGGCCGTGCTCGGCTTCGCCCTTGGCCAGCTCGGCCTTGAGCAGGAAGGCGTTGGCACCGACGATGCGCTCGTTGCCACTCAGGCCACCGAGGATCTCGATGCGGTCACCGGCACGGCGCCCGGCCAGCACTGGCTGCGCCTTGAAGCCACCTTCGACGGCGACGAACACCGCGCTGCTTCCATCGACGTTCTGCACCGCATCGGCGGGCACGCTGAGCGAGCCGTCCTGGCCTTCGGTGACCACCACGGCCGATACCGGCGAACCGGCCGGCGGCAGCGATGCATCCACCGGCGTGGCGCGGATCACTGCGACGCCGCCCTGCTGCCGTACATCGGCGGCCGAACCGGTGACGGTAGCGGTGAAGCTGCCACCCGGCACGCTCACTTCCAGCGTCATGCCGGGCATGACCTGTGCAGCCAGCGCTGGCGGTGCGGTGAACACCAGCTCGTTCATCGACGGGTCGGCGACGTCGGCCACCGCACTGCCGGCGGCGACCACACCGCCCGGCGTGACCTGCACGTTGCCGACGATGCCGGCCACCGGGCTGGTGATGCGCACGCGTCCACTGGCATCGGGCGCACCATTGGCGGCGGCCTGTGCCTGTGCGGCAGCGGCCTGGGCCTGTGCCGCCAGCGAACGCGCACGCGAGGCTTCCAGCTCCTGGCGGGCGACCACGCCCTGGTCGACCAGGGCCTTGTCGCGGCCATAGGCCAGGCGTGCGGCCTCGGCTTCGGCGGATGCGGCCAGCGCATTGGCGCGGAACACCGCTGCCTCGCCACTGACCACGATGGCCAGCGCCTGGTTCTGTTTCACCGCCGTGCCCGGCGCGACCAGTACGCGCTCGACGCGGCCGGTCACGGTCGAGGCCACCGAGGCACGGGCACCGACCGAGGGTTCCACCCGACCGGCGAGGCGGGTGGAACCGCCACCGCCGTGACCGACGGCAACCACTTCGATACCGGACGCCTTGATCTGCTCAGGGGTCAGCGGTACCACGCCTTCATCGGTGTCTGCCGGCGTCTTCGCGGATTCGGCCTTGGCTTCCTTGCTGCCGGGCGCGTGGCCATGGCTGTCGTCGGTGCCGGCCTTGGTCGCAGCGGGGTCTTCATTGGCAGGTGTCTGCGCGTTGCCAGCGCAGCCGGCCAGCAGCACAGTCAGCAGCATGCCGCCGATCAGCGGAAAAGTACGGGAGAGAGTCATGGGGCCTCCACAAAGGGTGCGCGCCCTTCAAGGCGGGCAAGATCGATTTCCGCGCCGACGCGCGACAGGCGCGCATCCACGGCGGCGGCACGGGCGGCGATAAGAGCGCTGCGCGTGCTGCGCAGTTCCAGCTGCGAGATGCGTCCGGCGTCGAAGCCGATGCGGGCCAGGCGATACGCCTCTTCGGCGGCGACCACGCTTTCATCGGCGGCGCGGGTTCGGCTGCCGGCGGCCTTCAAACCGGCCACGGCGGAGAGGCGTGCCGCCTCGCTGTCGCGGCGCTGCTGGTCCAGGCGCGCTTCGGCCGCGCGCTGGTCGGCATTGGCGGCGCGGATGCCACCGCGGTTGCGGTCAAACAGCGGGATGCTGAGGCTGAGCCCGAGGTTGTAGGCACGCTCGCCGCCCTCGCGGAAGCGGGTCTGCGCGGCGGTGACGCTGAGGTCGGGCAGGGCGCGCTTGCGCTCCACCTCGACCAGTTTGCCCGCCGCATCGGCTTCGGCTTCAGCGATGCGCACTGCCAGTGCGGTATCGGTGGCACCGCGTGGCAGCGGCGGCGCACGGTCGAGCAGGCTGTCGCCGATCGACTGCACCGGCGCATCCAGCAGTGCAGCACCGGCCAGGCGGGCCAGCGCGGCCTCGCGGAAGGCCTGCGCTTCATCCAGCGCGGCGTTGGCGTTGGCCACTTCGCTCTGCGCCTGCACCGCGCGCAGTTGCGGTTCGCGGCCCTGCTTGACCATCGCGTTGACGGCGTTGGCGTCATCGCGGGTGAGGCTCAGTGCCTCTTCGGCCAGGGTGTAGCGGCGCAGTGCACTTTCCGCCTGTGCGTAGACCACCGCCAGCTGGCTGGCCACATCGCTGCGGCTCTGCGTGCCACGCAGGTTGGCCGCCTGTGCCTCGGCGCGGGCCGCACGGACGCGCGCGCCGCGCTGGCCCCAGACCTCCAATGGCTGGGACAGGGTAAGCACGCTGTCGGCCTTGCCCATGCCGCCATAGGAACCGGTGCCCCAGGCGTTCTCGGCCGACCAGGACAGGGAAGGGTTGGGCAGTGCGCGGGCCTGGTCGGCGCGCGCGTCGGCGGCCTCGGCCAGCGCCGCACCGACGCGGGTACCGGGCAGCTGGTCCAGGCGTTCAAGCAGGGTGTCGTAGGAAGGGGCGGCTTGCGCCATCACCGATGCCGCCGGGGCCAGGCCCAGCAACACGGCGACGACCCGCCCGGCCGCACGCAGCGACCGAGGTGTCAGGATCGACATAGGGGGATTCCGGTTGTGAGTGAAACGGGAGCCCGCAATCGCGGGACGCGCTCAACTCACGCCCGGGGGGGACGCGTCAATTCATCCTGGGCGACCGCATAGGTCGCCGCGTCGCCGGCATTCATCCAGCGCGCCGGCAGCGGCGCACCGAAGGCGGCGAGGGTGCTGGCCGGCAGGCTCAGGTTGGAGTGGTGGCAGTGGTTGTGGCTGCAGGCACCGGCGTGCTTGCTGTCACTGTCACCCTCGGCATCGTTGGCGTTGCTTTCCACGTGCACCGCAGTGGTGTCGTGCGGTTCGACCGCGCAGGCCAGCACGTCGGCCACCGGCACGACCACGAACGCCGCCATCAGCAGCATCATCAGGTACGTACGCAGTTGGCGGGTGATCCGGCGCATGGAAGGGAGGCTAGCAAGCGATTTTCGCCGGATACAATATCAATGGCCGCCTCGGGAATTCGTCGGAATCTCCCGTTCAGGTGGAGGGCCTGGGGGCATCCTGCCCTGGTGGGTGCGGACC
>NZ_JAOCGL010000141.1:0-8148 GCF_029842485.1 Stenotrophomonas sp. GD03777 | reverse complement strand
AACCCCGGTCTTGCCGTGTGCGCAGGATTGCGCACACGAGCAAGCGGCGACCGAGCTTACATGGACGTACTTGCAGCGGCCGCTGCAAGCGGACCCACCCCGCGATCCCACGGAATGCCAGCTTTTGCTCTTGTCGTTGCCGTTGCCGTTGTTTGGGCAGGTGCAGGGCTGCAAGCCCTGCCGCAAGCACACCCCTCATACAACAGGAATGTTGTGCTGCCTCAGGTTCCGGTACGGCGGCGTGGACATGATCATCTCCGCCAGCGAATAGGCCAGCTCGCGCTCGGCCATCACCGTGCCATCGGCACCGTGCTCCAGCAGATGCTTCACTTCCGCATCGCTGTGCGCACGTGCCAGCAGGGTCAGGTCCGGGTTGATCGCACGCAGCTTGGCCAGTGCCTCGCCGGCTTCCAGCGGCTGTGGGATCGCCAGCACTGCGATCTTGGCCCGCTCCGGATGGGCCTCGGCCAGCACCCGGTCGGCGGCGGCGCTGCCACGGATCGCTGCCAGGCCCCTGGCGTGCGCCTGCTCGACGTGCTCCTTGTTGTCATCGATCACCAGCACCGGCACGCCGCGATCGCGCAGTACCTGGGCCAGCTCGCTGCCCACCCGGCCATAGCCGATCACGATGGCATGGTCATGCAGGTCGCGCGACGGGCCGGTCGCCTCCTCTGGCTCCGGCGTTTGCGGCTGCTTTTCCTGTTTGGCCTGCCATCGGTCGAGCAGGCCGAACACCAGCGGGTTGAGCATGATCGATACCAGCGCGCCGGCCAGCACCAGCGACTGGCCTTCCTTCGGCAGGATCTGCAGCGCCACGCCGAGGCCGGCGATGATGAAGGCGAACTCGCCGATCTGGGCGAGGCTGGCCGAGATGGTCAGCGCAGTGCTGGTCGGGTGGCCGAACGCACGCACGATGAAGAACGCGGCTGCCGACTTGCCGAACATGATGATCAGCACCGTGGCCAGCACCTGCCACGGATGCTGGACGAGGATGTTGGGGTCGAACAGCATGCCGACCGAGACGAAGAACAACACCGCGAACGCATCGCGCAGCGGCAGCGAATCGTGCGCGGCCTTGTGGCTCAGTTCCGATTCGTTGAGCAGCATGCCGGCGAAGAACGCGCCCAGCGCGAACGAGACGCCGAACAGCATCGCCGAGCCGAACGCCACCCCCAGCGCGATTGCCAGCACCGACAGGGTGAACAGTTCGCGCGAACCGGTACCGGCGATACGTTCGAGGATCCAAGGGATGACCCGGCGCCCGACCACCAGCATCACCGCCACGAACAGGCCCAGCTGCACGAAGGTCCAGCCGATGTCGGCCAGCACGCTGCCCAGCGAGTGCGACTCCTTGGCCGCGTCGGGGCCGAACACACCGGCCATCACCGGCATCATCACCAGTGCCAGCACGCAGGCCAGGTCTTCCACGATCAGCCAGCCGACCGCGATCTTGCCGCGCATGGTTTCCAGCAGACGGCGTTCCTCCATCGCCCGCAGCAGTACTACGGTACTGGCCGTGGCCAGCGAGAAACCAAAGATGACGCCGTGAATGGCCGGCCAGCCCATCAGCGAGGCCACGCCCCAGCCGAGCAGGGTGGCCACCGCGATCTGGCCGATGGCGCCGGGGATGGCGATGGCCTTGACCGCCATCAGGTCCTTCAGCGAGAAGTGCAGGCCGACGCCGAACATCAGCAGCATCACGCCCAGTTCGGCCAGCTGGTTGGCCAGCGCCTGGTCGGCGACGAAGCCGGGGGTGAACGGGCCTACGCAGATGCCAGCAACCAGGTAACCGACCAGGGGAGACAAGCGGAGCTTGTTGGCCAGCGCGCCGAAGATGAAGGCGAGCCCCAGGCCAACGGCCACGATGTTGATCAGGTCGGTGTCATGGTGCATCGGCACTCGCAGGAAATCGGGGGTGCCCCGATTTTCACCGATGAGGCCAGATACGGCAAACCCGGCCAGCGTATCGGATCGTTGCGTGGGCGGCTTGTACGGGCGAGATATCAAGCCTTGTTGAGAGATGGCAGGCCCTGGCGGGCCGAATGGTGCCTACCTATGGGGGGCTCCAGGCGTAGCCGTCGATGATCACACCATCTGCCGGCGCTGGGTCTCTTCAAGGGCAGGCTCGGCCTGCTGCGGCGAGGCGGCCAACTGCTTGTCCAACTGATGAATCTGCCGCAGCGACTCCGCAACGGATGGCTGAAGGGCCGTTTCAATGTTGATGGGGGCACGCAGATGGCCCGGGTCATCCAAGGCTCCTTGAATGACGAAGATGTTCTCCGGCCTTGGGGGCTGACCAGTCGGCAAGCCCAATACCACATGGTCGATCCGTTCCAGACCTTGTGCCCGGGCAAGTTGGGTGAGGCTGGCCGCCATGCGTTGGCTGGATTCATCAGATGTGCGACCCAGCGATGCGTCCAGCGCATGGACGCCGGCGAGTGCCTGCTGGTGAAGCGATGCCGAGGCATCGCTCAGCGATGGGATGCTGGTTTCCGGCCGTTCGGTTGCCGGTTGCGGCTGCGAAGGACTGGTGGGCCGCACGCGCTCTGCCTTGCGAATGGACTCGATCAGCTCCCGCGGCGTATCGGTGAACAGCAGTTCGCCTGCATCCAGGGACTGCCCAGTAACCTTGTTCACGGTACTGGTCGCCCACGATGCGCAGGTATTGCCATATGACCAGGTGACATTTTCGCCCAAGGCCTGGTCAAGTCGCTTGACCTGCTCGGGAGTCAATTCGTAATAGCGTGAGGCCGAAGATGTGGCCCGGGCTTCCATGCCTTCGCGGATGTCCGAACCTGGGCCATTGTCCTCAACGAGTGGATGGTTGTCTGGCCACAGGCCATGGAACGTCGTATGGCCGTTTCGCGTCACCGAGATCCAGGCGTGGCCGTCCACGAACTGATTGAACGACCCCTGTGTATTGGGGTCTACGTGACTATGGATGCCGAGGACGACCTTGTCGCTCATGGAATGCCCTTACGGAAAAATCTGTGTTTCGCCATCGGCGTACAGCATCACCACGCGCGGCGCCATCAAGGGAATTTCCTGACGGGCCGGGCCAGCAGGTCCGGGCTTCACGTCGCGCCGCAGCATGGTTGTGCATTGGCCGGATATGGGACAGCGATCGACAACGACTTTCATGGTGTCCCCTTCCACGACATAGCTCATCCCTGCCGCGTAATACATGCTTTCCATCGGTTCATTGAACTGGACCTGGAGCTTCGACGCGGAGAGCTGGGTGACGACGACCGGCTCAAGGCTCGATTTGGAATAGCTGGGTTTCACGTGATCTCCTGAACACCCTGACAGGGGGGCCGCCAGCGCAACCCACGCGAGCGCAGCGTACACATGGCGGCGAGTGATGCAGGCTCTCGTCACGGAGCGGCTCCTTCGTTGGTCCGCTGATTATGCACGGGACGGCCTATGAGGCGCGTGCAACAGAGCACAGCCTGGAAACCGGGTGCAGGAGCTGGCAACGTATACGGTCAGGACCGCGCCTGCCCCGAGGTCGCCGGCGGGTGTGTGGAGCAGCGCCGGGCAGGGCACGGCGCCCCCATTACCGCTTACCAGGTGTACTTGATCCGCCCGTACACATACGCGCCGTTGAAGCCGAACGGCGAGTAGTTGCTGTACGGCAGCATGCCGAAGGTGGAGTTCTGCAGGTCTTCGGTGCGGTCCGGGTACTTGTCCAGCAGGTTGTCGGCGCCCACGGTCAGGGTCCAGTTGCTGCTCGGCTTGTAGCTGGCCGAGGCATCCACCACCCAGGCATCGCCGTAGGTCTGGTCGCGCAGCGCGGTTGCCGAGTTGCGCACGGTGAACTTGCCGTAGCGGGTTGCGGCCAGGCCCAGTTCCCAGTGGTCCGAACGCCAGGTGCCGCTCAGGATCGCCTTGTCGCGCGGGTAGCTGTCCTCGATGCGACCGATCTCATCACGGCCGATCAGCGACTGGGTCAGGCCCAGGGTGCCGAACACCGCCGGAGTGCCGCCGACACGGCGCACTTCGGTGTCGTTGTAGCTGTAGGCGGCGGTCAGCTCCAGGCTGCTGGCGCTGAATGGCACCGTGTAGCTGGACACGAAGTCGACGCCGCGGGTGCGCGTATCCAGGCCGTTGGTGAAGTACGAGAACGCGGTCACCTGCGGCAGGCCGAGGGTGCCCAGCAGCGCGCTGGTGGCGGCGTTGGTGGTGATGCTGGACGACAGCGCGATGCGGTCATCGATGTCGATCTGGTACGCATCGACGGTGATGTACAGACGGTCGACCGGCTGCAGTACCAGGCCCAGGCTGTAGGAGGTGGAGGTTTCGGCCTTCAACGGCGAGGCACCCAGCGCCTGCGCGGCCGGGCTGGTGGTCGGGAAGGTGCCGCGTTCAACGAACACGCCATTGAGGAACTGGCTGGTGACCGCCTGGTAGCCCTGCTGCGCCAGCGACGGTGCACGGAAGCCGCTGGAGGCGGTGGCACGCAGCGCGACCTTGTCGGTGAACGCATAGCGCGCCGACAGCTTGCCGGAGAAGCGGTCGCTGAAGTCCGAGTAGTCCTCGTAGCGGCCGGTGATGCCGGCCGAGAACTTCTCGGTCAGGTCCGCTTCCAGGCCCGCATAGACCGCGTAGTTGTGGCGGTCGGCATGCACTTCATTGGTCGGGGTGAAGCCGGCGAAGCCCTGCGCGCCGCTGCCGGTGTACGAGTTCAGTTCGCCCGGGTTCTGGTCCCACTTCTCCTTGCGGTACTCACCGCCGAAGGACAGCGTGACCGGGTAGGCAAGGCCCCAGTCCAGCGACTTGGTCAGGTCGGCGTTGAAGATGTCCTGCTGGTACTTCAGCGTGCCGTCGTAGAACGAGCGCGGGCTGGTCGCACCGAGGCTGTAGTTGATGCTGTTGCGGGTGTGGAAATCGAGGGTGTTCTCGCCGTGGTTCAGGCTCAGGTCCCAGGTCCAGCCGCTGTCGGTGTTGCCCTTGACCCCGGCCACCAGCGAGCGGTCCTTGGAATACTGGTTGATCTCCGGCACGTAGCCGTCCGGATAGGTCTGCGCCAGCAGCGCGCTCTGCCCGCTGTGGTTGCGCGAACGGTAGAACGCAAACGAGGTGATGTCGCGATTGCTGAGCAGCGCGCTGGCGTAGCCGGTCACGTGGTCGCTGAAGTCGAAGCTGGCGTTGGCCGACGCAGCAGTGGCATCCACGCGCGGGTCGCCGACGATGAAGGTCTTCTGGCCGATGCTGGGGAAGTTGCCGGTGTTCGGCGTGGTGCCGCGGTACGGGCCGGCGCGGTTGCTTTCATCCTGCTGGCTGATCTGGCCGGCCACGTGCACGCGGCCTCGGCCGTTGCCGAACTCGACGCCGGTATCGCCGGAAAGCTGGTACTTGTTGCCGTCGCCGGCGGAGTACTGGCCGTAGTCCACGGCCAGGCTGCCGCCACTGCCGCTGCCCTTGAGCACGATGTTGATGACGCCGGCAATGGCGTCCGAGCCGTACTGCGCCGACGCGCCGTCGCGCAGCACTTCCACGCGCTCGATCGCGGCGATCGGGATCGCGTTGATGTCCACCGCTGACGAGCCACGACCGATGCTGCCGTTGACGTTGATCATCGCTGAGGTGTGGCGGCGCTTGCCGTTGACCAGCACCAGCACCTGGTCCGGCGACAGGCCGCGCAGTTGCGCTGGGCGCACGCCGCTGGTGCCGTCGGTCAGCGCCGGGCGCGGGAAGTTCAGTGAGGGCAGGGCGCGTGAAAGGGCGGTGGCCAGTTCGCTGGTGCCGGTGGACTGCAGCGCTTCGGGGGTGATGATGTCGATCGGCGACTGCGATTCGGCGACGGTGCGGTCGGCCACGCGGGTGCCGGTGACGATCACGGTGTCCAGGGTATTGGCGGCGGTGCCGGCCTGCTGGGCGGCGGCGACGAACGGAGAGCCACCGAGTGCGACAGCGACGGCGGCGGCGATCAGGCTGGTCTTGCGGGTCATCGGGATGGGCTCCGGTTGGCGGGGGCGGCACCGGAATCGACATCACGGGGGTGAGGCGGACGGCGGTTGTTGCGGTGCGCAATACAGCAATTAACGGGATATTCAGTGCCTGTCAAATGCCGGTCATCGGAAAAAACGTTGCAGCAGCAACCATTTAGCCCGGACAGGCATCGGCGGGGAGGAGACCCGGGACGCGCGCGGCGAGGACGTGGGAGAGAGGAACGTCGGCCACTGCGCATCCCGGGACGCGTCAAGTATTCGTTAACGCTAGAATTGCGTCGCAGGAACAGTGCTCACCAGCACATTCCATCCGGTTATATGGACCCCTTCCCCGATGATCTCCCTTCGTAATTTCGCCTTGCGCCGCGGCGAGCGGCTGCTGTTGTCCAATGTCGACCTGACCCTGCACGCCGGTTACCGGGTAGGTGTGGTCGGCCGCAACGGTGCTGGCAAATCCAGCCTGTTCGCGGCGGTGAAGGGCGAACTGGAGGCCGACAAGGGTGACGTCGACCTGCCCGGCAAGGTCCGTATCGCCAGCGTGGCCCAGGAAACCCCGTCGCTGCCGGACCCGGCGCTGAGCTTCGTGCTGGGCGGCGATACCGAGGTGGCCGCGGTGCTGGCCGAAGAGGCCGAGGCGACCGCCCGCGAAGACTGGGAGGCGGTGGCCAACGCACACACGAAGATGGCCGAGATGGGCGCCTACGACGCCGAAGCGCGCGCCGGCAAGCTGTTGCACGGCCTTGGTTTCCCGGCCGAGACCCACCACCGCGCGGTGTCCTCGTTCTCCGGTGGCTGGCGCGTGCGCCTGAACCTGGCCCGCGCGCTGATGATGCCCAGCGACCTGCTGCTGCTCGACGAACCGACCAACCACCTCGATCTGGACGCGGTGTACTGGCTGGAACAGTGGCTGCTGAAGTACCCGGGCACCCTGCTGCTGATCTCGCATGACCGCGAGTTCCTCGACAACGTGGCCACCCACACCCTGCACCTGCACGGCGGCGGCGCCAAGCTCTACCCGGGCGGCTACACCGATTTCGAGCGCCAGCGCGCCGAACAGCTGCGCCAGCAGCAGATCGCGCACGAGAAGGAGCAGGCCGAGCGTGCCCACCTGCAGAGTTTCATCGACCGCTTCAAGGCGCAGGCCAGCAAGGCCGCGCAGGCGCAGAGCCGCATGAAGCGCCTGGCCAAGCTGGCCGGCACCGAAGCGGTGCGCGCCGAACGCGAGTTCCGCATCGAGTTCGCGCCGCCGGCCAAGCTGCCGTTCTCGCTGATCCGCCTGAATCACGTCGAGGCCGGCTATGGCCAGGACGCAGTGATCCTGCACAACGTCGGCTTCGGCCTGGAAGCGGGCCAGCGCATTGGCCTGCTCGGCCCGAACGGCGCCGGCAAGACCACCCTGGTGAAGACCCTGGTGGGTGAACTGGCGCCGATCGTCGGTGAGCGCATGGCGCACCCGGACCTGAAGATCGGCTACTTCGCCCAGCACACGGTGGAGTCGCTGCACGAAGGCCAGTCGCCGATGGAGCACTTCCGCGAGATTGCGCCGGATGCGCCGAACCAGTCGTTCCGCGATTTCCTTGGCAAGTGGAATTTCCCCGGCGACCGTGCGTTCGAGCCGGTCGATGGTTTCTCCGGTGGCGAGCGCGCGCGCCTGGCGCTGGCGCTGATCGCCTGGCAGCAGCCGAACGTGCTGCTGCTGGACGAACCGACCAACCACCTTGACCTGGAAATGCGCGAAGCGCTGGCCGAAGCGCTGGCCACCTTCGAAGGCGCGATCGTGATGGTCTCGCATGACCGCCACCTGATCGGCCTGGTCTGCGATACCTACTGGCGCGTGGCCGATGGCGTGGTCGAGCCGTTCGACGGTGACCTGGATGCATACGCCGCGTGGCTGCGCACCCGTCCGCAGGCGCAGGGCACGAAGGCCCGCATGGAGCAGGTGGAAGAGCCGGTGGTGGTCAAGACCGCCCCGGTGGCACAGGTGGTGCAGAAGAAGCCCGTGAACCCGCACAAGCTGGCCGCCGCCGAGGCCAAGGTGGCCGAGCTGGAAGGTGTGCTGGCCGAGCTGGACCGCCAACTCGCCGACCCGGCCAACTATGCCGATGCCAGCCGCATGGCGGTGATCGGCCGTGACCGCGAAACCGCTGCCGCGCAGCTGGAAAAGGCCGAAGCGGCCTGGATGGAACTGCTCGAGTCC
>NZ_JAOCGL010000140.1:0-8241 GCF_029842485.1 Stenotrophomonas sp. GD03777 | reverse complement strand
CTGCTGCTGCGGGTCGCCTGGCCCGGCCGGACCAGGCGCTGGCCATGGGAGTTGCCGACCTGCACCTTGCCCTGCAGGACCTCGGTGGCACCGACGTGCCCGTCATCCCCGGCGCTGACCCGGAACACCGTGCCGCGCACGCTGCTGGTCGCGGTGGGCGCATCGATGATGTAACGCGAGGCGGGGCCGCGCGCCGGCGTCACCCGGTTGCTGGCTCGCCCCTGCTGCAGGCGCAGTCGGGTGTCGACCATGCCGGTGTGGCCGTAACGGCTCAGCTGGTCCAGGCGCAGGCGCGAGTACTCGCGCAGCTGCAGGCGCGAGGCATCGGCGAATTCCAGGGTGATGCTGGAATCGCCTTCGGTCTCCACGGTGTCACCGATATGCAGCTGTTCGCCGGCCTGGAGCGCGCGGGTCGCCGTGCCATCGGCGCCTGCCAGCGCGACCTTGCCGCGCACGGACAGCACCCGGGCCGGCGCCGGTTCGGTGCGCAGCCAGCTGATCGGGAAGCGCAGCAGCTGGCCCGGCGGCAACTGGTAGGGGTTGTCGATGCGGTTGTGCTGCTGCAGCTGCTGCCAGCGTACCGAGGGCTTCAGGTAGAGCCCGCCCAGGTCCCACAGGGTATCGCCGGGCCGGACCCGGTAGTTCCAGTCCTGGGCGCCGGCAATGGCGGGCATCAGGAAGAGGGCGCAGAGCAGAGCGCCCGTTAAATGCATGGCGAACGACAGAGAGCGGACGACGGTCACAGTTTGCAATCCCGGCAATGCGGGGGTGCAGCTGCAAGACCCCATGGCCCCGACCTCATCCCCCCGAACGGATCGTGGCGACCGCGTGGCCACCAGCGCGGGCATTATTGCCCGCGTTCAGTGCAGGGATTCTGAACGGAGCGGGTTCCCGTTCAGAACAGCAGCGACGCCATCCTGCGGCGGTACTGGCCGACCAGATCCTCGTCGGAGATCACATTGAAGGCGTCGATCAGCGCCTTGCGCGGCAGGCCTTCCTCGAATCCGCGGTCGATCCGCAGCATTTCCAGGAACTGGGCCAGCGCGGCCTCGTCATGACCGCCGAGCAGCAGTTGCACGCCGCGCAGGTGGCGGGCCTTGAGGTCCTTGCCGTCAGCGGCGATGCGTGCGTCCAGTACCTCGGCGGCCGGTGCATCCTTCAGCGCGGCGGCGAAGGCCAGGCGGGCGCGGGCACGCACGGCGCGGTCGTCGGTGGCCAGGTTGGCAGGCAGGCCGTCGATCAGGGTGCCTGCCTCGTCCACGCCACCGATCTGCAGCAGGGCCAGGGCCAGGTCGAGCTTCAGTTCATCCTTGTCCGGCTCGGCGGCGATCTGCGCACGCAGCACATCGACCTGCGCCTGCGGATCCAGCGGGGTGTCATCTTCGGGGACAGCATCGCCCACATCGGCCGGTACGATGCCGTGCTGGGCCAGGAACTCACGCAGCTGGCCTTCCGGAATGGCGCCCGGGAAACCGTCCACCAGCTGGCCGCCCTTGACCAGGAACACGGTCGGCACCGAGCGGATCTGGAAGGCCGCAGCGATCTGCTGTTCCTTGTCGACATCGACCTTGGCCAGCTCGAACGCACCGTTGTACTCGGCAGCCAGCTTTTCCAGCATCGGGCCGAGGGTCTTGCACGGCCCGCACCAGGTGGCCCAGAAGTCGACCAGCACCGGCGTCTGCAGCGACTTCTGCAGGACTTCGGCCTCGAAGGTCGCAGTGGTGGCGTCGAATACGTAGGTCGTCTCGGTCATGGGGAAAGCATCGCTTGGCATCTGGAGACCGATTCTATGGTGACGATCGATGTCCGTCTCAACCCTGCCATCACATCGCGCGCGACGGCCTCGGGGGCGTGGCACGCAGTACAGCTCGTGGATCACCCGCTTTCCGGAGCTGACCGGCGTAGTGGTCGCGGTGCGCCGGAAGCACCCGGCCTCGGTCGCGCGCTTGGCGCACCGCGTCGCTGCCGCGACAATGCGCTGATCCATTCTTTTCCGGGTGACTGCGCGCAATGTCCATGGTCCGGCTTGATCGTTGGTTGGGACTGCTTGCTGCAGTCGTGTTCGTCCTGGCTGTGTCTGGCTTCGGTGCCGGCCTGGAGGGTTATGCACAGGCGCGCCACCCGGTGGCGCTGCTGGGTGCGCGGGGTGTACCGCATGCGCTGGCCTTCAATCTGCTTGGATTTGTGCTGCCCGGCGTGCTCGCCGCGGTGGTGGCTGAGCGCCTGCGCCGCAGCCTGCCCGCCACTGCCGGCTGGGCATCGAGGGTCGGCAGCCAGATGCTGCTGCTGGCTGGCCTGGGCTTTGCCGCGATGGGCTTGCTGCCGCTGGACGTGGACGATCTGCATGGGCCGGCCAGCCAGCTGCATGCCAGTGCCTGGATGATCTGGGTGCTGGGCTTCGTCGCCGGAACCCTGTTGCTGGGCACGACACAGCTGCGTCAGGCGCATGGCCGCGCCCTGGGCGCCTTGGCCCTGGGCTGCGGCATGCTGGCTGCGGTGGCCGCGTTTGCCCTGCAGGGCGTCCTGCCGGCGCCGCTGGCACAACGGCTGGCGTTCGCCTGCTGGGTGGCCTGGCTGGCCACCGCACTGCCGCTGTCGCGCCAACGCTGAGACGGCTCCCGGGGCATCGCGGCGCCCACCCCCAGCAGGCAGGATTGGAGACGTTTGCCGCACTGCGGTACGCTGTACCGCTTTGCCGCCGCATCCGCGTGTTCCATGACCAGCGCTGAAACCAACGCCTACGACCCGCAGCAGGTTGAATCCGCCGCCCAGCAGTACTGGGACGCCACCCGTGCCTTCGAGGTCGACGAGACCTCGGACAAGCCGAAGTACTACTGCCTGTCGATGCTTCCGTACCCGTCCGGTGCGCTGCACATGGGCCACGTGCGCAATTACACGATTGGCGACGTGATCAGCCGCTACAAGCGCATGACCGGCCACAACGTGCTGCAGCCGATGGGCTGGGACGCGTTCGGCCTGCCGGCGGAAAACGCCGCGATCAAGAACAAGACCGCGCCGGCGGCGTGGACCTACAAGAACATCGACCACATGCGCAGCCAGCTGAAATCGCTGGGCTATGCCATCGACTGGTCGCGCGAGTTCGCCACCTGCCGTCCGGACTATTACGTCCACGAGCAGCGCATGTTCACCCGCCTGATGCGCAAGGGCCTGGCCTATCGCCGCAACGCGGTGGTGAACTGGGACCCGGTCGACCAGACCGTGCTGGCCAACGAGCAGGTCATCGACGGCCGCGGCTGGCGCTCCGGTGCGCTGGTGGAGAAGCGTGAGATCCCGCAGTGGTTCCTGCGCATCACCGACTACGCCCAGGAACTGCTGGATGGCCTGGACGAGCTGGACGGCTGGCCGGAATCGGTCAAGACCATGCAACGCAACTGGATCGGCCGCTCGGAGGGCCTGGAAATCCAGTTCGACGTGCGCGACGTCGATGGTGGCGTGCTGGATCCGCTGCGCGTGTTCACCACCCGCCCGGACACGGTGATGGGCGTGACCTTCGTGTCGATCGCCGCCGAACACCCACTGGCGCTGCACGCAGCGAAGAACAACCCGGAACTGGCCGCGATGCTGGCCGACCTGAAGCAGGGCGGTGTGTCCGAGGCCGAGCTGGAGACCCAGGAAAAGCGCGGCATGGACACCGGCCTGCGCGCGCTGCACCCGGTCACCGGCGAGCCGGTCCCGGTGTGGGTCGCCAATTTCGTGCTGATGGGCTACGGCACCGGTGCGGTGATGGCGGTGCCGGGCCATGACCAGCGCGACAATGAAGTGGCCAACAAGTACGGCCTGCCGATCAAGCAGGTCATCGCGCTGAAGGACCCGCGTACTGAAGAAGAACGCAACTGGGACGGTAGCCGCTGGCAGGACTGGTACAGCGACAAGAGCCGTGCGTTCGAGCTGGTGAACTCGGCCGAGTTCGACGGTCTGGATTTCCAGGGGGCCTTCGAAGCCCTGGCCGAACGTTTCGAGCGCAAGGCCCAGGGCCAGCGCCGCGTCAACTACCGCCTGCGCGACTGGGGCGTGAGCCGCCAGCGCTACTGGGGCTGCCCGATTCCGGTGATCTACTGCGACAAGTGCGGTGCGGTGCCGGTGCCGGAGGAGCAGCTGCCGGTGGTACTGCCGGAGGACGTGGCGTTCTCCGGGACCGGTTCGCCGATCAAGACCGACCCGGAATGGCGCAAGACCACCTGCCCGGAATGCGGTGGCGCCGCCGAGCGCGAGACCGACACCTTCGACACCTTCATGGAGTCGAGCTGGTACTACGCCCGCTACACCTCGCCCGGTGCCCGTGACGCTGTCGACAAGCGCGGCAACTACTGGCTGCCGGTCGATCAGTACATCGGTGGCATCGAGCACGCGATCCTGCACCTGATGTATTTCCGCTTCTACCACAAGCTGCTGCGCGACGCGCGGATGGTGGACAGCAACGAGCCGGCGCGCAACCTGCTGTGCCAGGGCATGGTGATCGCCGAGACCTACTACCGCCCGAATCCGGACGGTTCGAAGGACTGGATCAACCCGGCCGATGTGGAAGTGCAGCGTGACGAGCGCGGCCGCATCACCGGCGCCACCCTGATTGCCGACGGCCAGCCGGTGGTGGTCGGTGGCACCGAGAAGATGTCCAAGTCGAAGAACAACGGCGTGGACCCGCAGGCGATGGTC
Organism: Stenotrophomonas sp. GD03777; assembly: GCF_029842485.1. NCBI lineage: Bacteria > Pseudomonadati > Pseudomonadota > Gammaproteobacteria > Lysobacterales > Lysobacteraceae > Stenotrophomonas > Stenotrophomonas sp. GD03777. The sequence continues at coordinate 3,567 of NZ_JAOCGL010000140.1, read as the reverse complement.
GGCAAGTACGGCGCCGACACCGTGCGCCTGTTCTCGATGTTCGCCGCGCCGCCGGAGCAGTCGCTGGAGTGGAACGAGGCCGGCGTGGACGGCATGGCGCGCTTCCTGCGCCGGCTGTGGGCCCAGGTGCAGAAGCATGCTGCCGACGGTGCCGCCCCGGCGCTGGACGTTGCAGCACTGGATGCCAACCAGAAGGCGCTGCGCCGCAAGACCCATGAAACCATCGGCAAGGTCGGTGACGACTACGGTCGCCGCCACAGCTTCAATACCGCCATCGCAGCGGTGATGGAGCTGATGAACGCGCTGGCCAGGTTCGAGGACGACAGCGAGCAGGGCCGCGCGGTGCGCCAGGAAGCGCTGCAGGCCGTCGTGCTGCTGCTGAACCCGATCACGCCGCATGCCAGCCACGCCCTCTGGCAGGTGCTGGGCCATGGCGAGACGCTGCTGGAAGACCAGCCGTTCCCGCAGGCCGACAGCAGTGCGCTGGTACGCGATGCCCTGACCCTGGCGGTGCAGGTCAACGGCAAGCTGCGCGGCACCATCGAGGTGGCGGCCGATGCCGCGCGCGAGCAGGTCGAGGCGCTGGCGCTGGCCGAGCCCAACGCGGCCAGGTTCATGGAAGGCCTGACGGTGCGCAAGATCATCATCGTCCCGGGCAAGATCGTGAACATCGTCGCCGCCTGATGTACCTCGCACCGGCCACCCGCGCGGTGGCCGATGCCTTTCCAGAAGCAGGGCCGGGTGCTTGATGGCCCTGCATTCACGCGGCTTCGGGCACGCTGTGTGTTGCCGTGATCGCCCGGCTCCGCCAGACTGTCTCCATGACCCGAATCCTGCTTGCCCTCGTTCTTGTCCTCGGCCTCGCCGGCTGCGGCTTCCATCTGCGCAACAAGCTGATGCTGCCGACCGACACCGCCCCGGTGAAGGTGGTATCCACCGCCCCGTACAGTGAACTGGTCAAGCTGCTCAATCGCAGCCTGCTGGCCTCTGGTGCCAGGCTGGCCGATGAGGACAGCAAGGAACCCAGTACCCAGCTGCAGGTGTTGTCCGAGCGCTGGGGTGACCTCCCGATCGCCATCGACTCGCAGGGTCGTGCGCAGGAGTACAGCCTGCGCTATGCGGTGATCTTCATCTTCCGCCGCGAGGATGGCAGCGAACTGGTGCCGCAGCAGGTGATCGAACTGTCGCGCGACTACGTGTCGCCGCCGACCGACGCCACCGGTACCACCACCGAACGCGAAATCCTGGCCACGGAGCTGCGCCGGGAAATGTCCGCCTCGATCATCCGCCGTATCGACAGCGTGGTCCGCGCCGAGATCGAGAAGGGGGGCAGCCTGTCCGCGCCGAAGGCCAAGCCGATCGAGGGCGCGGTGCCGGCAGAGCCTGCCGCCGCCGTCAAGCACTGAGCGGCAGCGACGATGGAACTGCGTCCGGAGCAGCTGGCCAGCCAGGGCGCTGACACCGCGTTGGCGCCGGTGTACCTGATCGCAGGCCCGGAAACACTGCGCGTACTGGAGGCCGCAGATGCCATCCGCGCGCGTGCGCGCGCCTCGGGCATCGGCGAACGCGAAGTGTTCGATGCCGACGGGCGTGATTTCGACTGGAACCAGCTTGACGCCAGCTTCAATGCGCCAAGCCTGTTCAGCGCCCGCCGCCTGGTCGAGGTGCGCCTGCCCAGCGGCAAGCCGGGCAAGGAGGGCGCCGAGGTGATCAGCCAGTTCTGCGCCAACCCGGCACCGGACGTGGTGTTGATGATCACCGCCAATGAATGGAGCAAGGCCCACCAGGGCAAGTGGGCCGAGGCGGTCAGCCGCATCGGCGTGCTGTCGGTGGCATGGGCGATCAAGCCGCACGAACTGCCGGACTGGATCGAGCGCCGCCTGCGCGGCAAGGGCCTGCGTGCCGACCCGGCCGCCGTGCAGCGCCTGGCCGAGCGGGTGGAGGGCAACCTGCTGGCCGCCGCCCAGGAAATCGACAAGCTGGCGCTGTTGGCCGACGGCCAGCCGTTGGATGTGGAACGGATGGAGTCGCTGGTGGCTGACGCTGCCCGCTACGACGTGTTCCGCTTGGTGGAGGCGACGTTCTCCGGCCAGCCGCCGGCGGTGCTGCGCATGCTGGCCGGCCTGCGCGGTGAAGGGGAGGCGGTGGCCGCATTGATGCCGATCGTGATCCGCGAACTGCTGGCGGGCGCAGGCCTGGCCCGCGTGCAGGCGCGTGGTGGCAACCTGGCCGCTGAAATGAAATCGCGCGGCATCTGGGAATCGCGGCAGGCGCCTTACAAGCGCGCGCTGCAGCGGCACCCGGAAGGCAAGCGCTGGGAGCGCTTCGTGGCCGAGGCGGGGCTGGTCGACCGCATTGCCAAGGGGCGCGCTGACGGCGACGCCTGGCTGGCGCTGGAACGCCTGCTGGTGGCCGTGGCCGAGCCGCGTGCCGTGCGCCTGCTGGTGCGGGCCTGAGTGATGAGCCTGCGGATCTACTACGGGGGCACCTTCGATCCGGTGCACCTCGGGCACCTGGCGATCGCGCGTGCGGCCCGTGATGAACTGCAGGTCGCCGTGCGCATGCTGCCGGCCGCCGATCCGCCGCACCGCGCGGTGCCCGGTGCCACTGCTGAGCAGCGCTGCACGATGTTGTCGCTGGCCATCGGCGACGAGCCGGGGCTGCTGCTGGACCGTCGCGAACTGGATCGTGCCACCCGCTGCCCCGGTCGCCCGTCGTACACCGTCGACACGCTGCGCGAGCTGCGTGGCGAGCTGGGCCCGAGCCGGCCGCTGGCCTGGCTGGTGGGCGCCGACAGCCTGCTGGGGCTGTCCGGCTGGCATGAATGGGAGGCCCTGTTCGGTCTGGCCCACTTCGTGGTGGCCGAACGGCCGGGCAGTCCGTTGCAGGCGTCGATCGATGGCGAGCTGGGGCGCGCCCTGCAAGGGCGCTGGGCCGACAATGAGCAGGCCCTGTTCGCCAGCCCGGCCGGGCGCATCCTGCGCCTGCACCACCCACTGCGCGAGGAATCGGCCAGCGCCGTGCGCTCGCAGATTGCCGCTGGCGGTCCCTGGCGCGCACTGCTGCCACCGGCCGTGGCCGACTATGTCGCTGCACACGGGCTGTACCGCCCGGCCACGGCGTGAATGGCGCGGCCGCGCCATCCCCGTATAATCGCCCCCACGTTTATCGAGTCGATCCATTTTGAGCAACCAGACCCAGCCCCAGACCATCAAGGTCGATCTGCCCAGCCCGCCGCCGTCCGTGCCGGAACTGCTGGCCAGCGTCCGCCAAGCCACCGAAGACCTGAAGGCCAAGGACCTGGTCGAGATCGACGTGCGCGGCCGGTCCAGCGTTGCCGACTACATGATCGTCGTTTCGGGCACTTCGACCCGCCACGTCAAGTCGATTGCCGATGAAGTCGTGCGCTTCGCCAAGAACATCGACGTGATGCCGCTGGGTGTTGAAGGCGAGCGCGAAGCGGAGTGGGTGCTGGTCGATCTGGGCGACGTGATCGTCCACGTGATGCTGCCGCGCGTGCGTGAGTTCTACGCGCTCGAGCGCCTGTGGACCGTCGGCGACCAGCCG